>JBEPYD010000619.1:0-2502 GCA_041641575.1 Bacteroidales bacterium | reverse complement strand
AGGTATACGCGCACTGATTTTGGCGATGCCCGTGTTCCTGCGGATAGCGTTGATATCTACTCCTTTCGGGCACCTTTGCATAACAACAGGCTGAGAAATACAGCAGGTGAAGAAGAAAACCTCCATCTGTCGGCCGGTATACAGGGCAATCGTTTTTCGTCCCGGCTTTTCTTTAGCAACTTAACTTCAGAAAATGGTTTTTTTGCAAATGCGCACGGGCTTGAACCCCGAAATGTAAATACAGCTTTGCATGACCAGTCGAGTCGAGATATTCATTATCCATACCATAAGGTAAACCATTTAAAAATAACGAACAAAACCAACTGGAGAACCGATAATATGCGTATCGAATCTGAACTGGGATTTCAGCACAATTTCCGTCAGGAATGGAGCCAGTATGTAGAACATGGATTTATGCCTTCGGTATTTCCTGATAATATGCCTTTTCCTGCTGATTTGGAACGTGAATTTGACAAAAAAATTTATTCGGGCAATGCACGGATGTTTTATGAATTCACCAGGGCCACAGTTTCCTCAGGTTTAAATGTATCCTATCAGGATAATGCCATTGACGGTAGAGGGTTTATCATTCCTGCATTCAGACAGTTACAGACCGGCATGTTTTTGTACGGCAAGTATAAGTTAAACTCCAACAGTTTTTTTGATGCAGGTGTACGCTACGATTACGGAAATGTGGATGTAACTCCTTATTCCGACTGGTTTGCAAGTCCGGTTATTTCAGAAAATGATACTGTAATGCAGCCATTGAAGCGGGCCCCTGAATTAAACCGACGGTTTGATGCATTAAGCTGGTCTGCCGGTTTCAAACATCACCAGGAACACCTTTCATTAAAAGTAAATATCGGAAAAAGCTTTCGGATGCCCATAGCAAAAGAACTGGGTGCCAACGGTGTGAACTATCATCGGTTCAGCTATGAAGTGGGTGACACCGCCTTATCACCTGAAATTTCGTACCAGTTGGATGCCGGACTTGAATGGCATACCAGCAGGTTTGCTGTAGGTATAAGTCCGTTTGTCAACTACTTTTCCAATTACATTTTTTTAAACCCAACGCCTTACCACAACAGGCTTTATGGCAATGGAAACCAGATTTTTCAATACCAGGAAAGCAACGTTTTACGAATGGGTGGTGAAATTCATGCACATTACAACATCTTAAACCCTTTAATCTTAGGGTTCATTGGTGAATATATTTATGCAGAGCAATTATCCGGGGAGAAAAAAGGTTTCACCCTTCCCTTTTCCCCACCTGCTGTGGCGCTTTTTAACCTTAAATACAATAAGCCTTCGGTATTGATATTCAGGCATGCCTATGTTTCCGTTGATTATAAAATTGCGGCATCACAAAATCGGATTGTTCCTCCTGAAGAAAAAACTCCAGGTTATCAACTGATGCATTTCTCACTGGGAGGTGAATTACCCGCATGGGGACAATCCATTTCAATACGTTTTCAGGTCCATAACCTGTTTAACACCAACTACTTTAACCATACCAGCTATTACAGGCTGATCAATTTACCTGGACAGGGACGTAATTTTATCCTGAATGTTACTATTCCATTCAGTACAGATTTAAAATCAGTTAATTAACTTAAAAATTTGAAGAAAATGAAAAACATAGTTTTAATAGCAGCTTTTACATCCTTAGCGATATTAACTTTTAGTGCATGTGAAGACAATGAAGATGATCAAAAACCTGAAGTATCAAATCTGGAGGTTGGATACCACGATACCATTTACATTAGTGGTGACGTGCACATAGAATTTGAGGTTACCGATAATGAAGAACTCAATTATTACACCGTAAAAATACATCCTGAAGGAGAACACCATGATGATGATCATGAAGGTGAGGAACATGAATGGGAAATTGATACTACTTTTACGGAAATTAATGGGTTGAGGAATTACTCCGTACATAACCATGAGATTGAAATTCCGGATGATGCACCTGCCGGTGATTATCATTTTGATTTACTTGTGGTGGATATGGAAGGCAATTCCCTCGCACTGGAAAGAGATTTAATTCTGACTGAAGGTGAAGGTGAGCACGAAGATGATCATATTGACGATGATCACTGAGCGTTCACACTACCGTTCAATATTTTAAAAACATTACTATGTATAAAACATTTCTCCCTTGCATCATATGTTTAATGATCATCCTTTTTTCCTGCAGCAAAGAAGCTGTTGATGACATCAAACCACAAATTGATCTGACAATTCCTGATGCTGCTCCAGTAAATTGTGATACACTTTATTTTGGTGAAAATTTCACAATGAAACTGAGGATGACCGATAATGTGGAACTGGGATCGTTTAGTGTGGAGCTGCACAACAATTTTGATCATCATTCGCATAGCACCGAAGTAACACAATGTACACTTTCGGCAAAAAGAGATCCGGATAATCCTTTTCGCTTTATCCAGGATTATAAAATACCACCAGGAAAGAAGGAACATGTTACTGATTCACAAATCT
>JBEPYD010000618.1:0-2512 GCA_041641575.1 Bacteroidales bacterium | reverse complement strand
CAATGATAGTTATATTGCAACGGCCAAAGGATACTTAACATATAATAAATATACTGCAACATACGAAATTGCTGAAAAGGAAAAAATTGCCAACAGGAATTTGCCTGGAAACTACCTGGCATTGGAAAGAGAGAATTGTATCATAAAAGGTGAAGGAAAACTGGATTTAGGTGTAGACCTGGGGCAATTAAAGTTGTTGGCTATTGGAAATAGTAAGCATGATCTAATTTCAGATGAAAAAGAACTGAACGTTGTACTTGGAATGAACTTCTTTTTAAACCAACCTTCAATTAACGAAATGGCCTCAGAGGTAGACAGCCTTCCGGGACTGAACCCTACCGATATTCAGGCAAAACTCTACCAGCGGGCTTTAAATGAATTAATTGGCGCTTCGGAGAGTGAAAAATTAAATGAAGAGCTCAAACTATTCGGCGAAATAAAAGAATTACCTGCTCCGCTTGCGCAAACCATTTTGTTTTCTGACATTACCCTTAAATGGAACCAGGCAAGCAATTCTTACCAGTCGGTAGGGAAAATTGGTATTGCAAGCATCAATGGAAGGCAAATACACAAAGAAGTTGAGGGTTTGTTAGAGATAACAAAAAAACGAAGTGGCGATGTATTAGACCTGTACCTGGAAATAGATAGAAGAAACTGGTATTATTTCGGTTATACCCGCGGTGTAATGCAGGTACAATCTTCCAATATTGATTTCTACAACCCAATAAAGGAACTGAAAGCCAAAGACCGTGAAATGGATGTTAAACGTGGAGAAACTTCATACTTATATATGCTTGCCACAGACAGGAAATTATCTCTGTTCAGAAGAAGGTATCAGGAGATGCGAAATGCGCAGCCGGAGAGTGATCTTAATGCAGAAGGAGCACCACTGCCATAAGCCTGAATAGGAGAGGGGTCAGCGTTTTAGCTCCAGGACTTCAGGGTTTTTTATTTCATCTGAATCAATATCAAAGCGTACAGCTGTGCGTACCTGGTGAAATCCATTTTTCCCTGCTGCGCCCGGATTCATATGCAAAAGCTGGTATTTCTTATCGTACATTATTTTTAAGATATGGCTATGACCACTTATAAATAACCGGGGTTGAAAAGATTTTAATGTAGGGGTGACATTTCTTTCGTACCTGCCGGGATATCCCCCAATATGTGTTATGAAAACTTTAACCTTCTCAATTTCGAATTTCTGCGTAAGGGGGTATGCCATTCGGATTTCGTGGTTGTCAATATTTCCGTATACAGCCCTGAAAGGTTTTATGCTTTCCAAGTATTCAGCTATCTTTAGACTTCCTATATCGCCCGCGTGCCAAATTTCGTCTACCTCTGCAAAAAAATTTATAATTTTATCGTCAATATAACTATGCGTATCACTTAGAAGTCCTATTTTAATCATTTTCTGTTTTTAAGCAAATATAAAAATTGTAAAGTTTTCCATTTCTGAAAAACGGTAATAAATTAACCACCTAAAAAGATGACATTTTTTTATCATGCTGATGCCGAAGAAAAGGCACTGGTAACCTTAAACGAGGATGAAAGCAGACATTGCGCAAGAACGCTACGCATGGCAAAAGGCGATGGTTGTTATTTAATGAATGGCAAAGGCGGCTTATTTGAGGCAGTGGTTTCAGAGTCAAATGCCAAGGCATCGGTTCTTCTTGTAGAAAGAGCATTGCCGGTTGAAAATCCAAAGTCCCACATACATATTGCCATGGCGCCAACTAAAAACATTGATCGGTTTGAATGGTTTCTTGAAAAATCTACTGAACTGGGTATAGCAAGAATCACGCCCATGCTTTGTAGTCATTCCGAAAGGAAGAAAATACGTAAGGACAGGTTGGAGAAGGTAGTTTTGTCGGCAGCAAAGCAATCACAAAGAGCATGGTTGCCTCAAATAGACCATCTAATCAATTATCCCGATTTTATGGAAGAAATAAAAAACAGCCACCATGAACCGAAATATATTGCACATTGCAAAAATGAGCAGCAAAAAGTTCATCTGGCTAAAATTCATCCTGTACCAGGGCCGATACTGATTTTGATTGGTCCTGAAGGGGATTTTTCAGTGGAGGAAATTGGGTTGGCAAGGAAAGCCGGCTGTAAAGAACTCTCGCTGGGTACAGCACGTTTACGCACTGAAACAGCTGGAATTTATGCAGTTTCCACCTTGCATACTTTACAGGCCCTACAAGAGAATGATTAGTCCCCCCAAACAACCCAAATTCCTTACACGTATGCGGGTTTAACGCACGTGAGCAAAGTCAAGAATATTCTTGATTATGCTTTTACTTACTTCAGGTATGCTTTTTTCCACATGGCCAAACAGATTATCCAGCGAAAGATCCATGTCCTCAAGTAATTTCAAAGGATCATCTTCAATATTCACACTGTTATTAAAGTCGTTCCTTACATACAAAAAAGTAGAGCTATTATTCATAGGCATCAATTAAAATTTAAGTTACAAATCATTTAAGTAACGCCTGGAATAATGAATTAGTAT
>JBEPYD010000617.1:0-2550 GCA_041641575.1 Bacteroidales bacterium | reverse complement strand
TTGCAGAATATAATTTGTGAGTGCCATTCTGCCAACATATTTCAGCGGAGAAAGTATTTTTCGCCAATGGTTGTGATACCACATCCAGCCCAGAAGCCACAGGTAGAACAACCCCATGGCCACATCCGTAACAACCATAAGTTTAATAAGAACAGTTCGGATAATCTCAATTTTATATACTGCTGATTTTGTTAGCACAAACAGGAATAAGATGCTATAAATATTTGCGGCTATGGTTATGATGATAGCAGGTATTTTGATTTTTCTGATGAAAGAATCCAGATGATTGTAAATTTTATTTTTACCAAAATATATACCTATAAGGAACATGGATAAAGCTATTGGCATTAAAAAACCATATAACATGGGAATGTTGGATAGATATTCGAGCAATCGCAATTTTAATCCTTCCGTATATGTGCCCTCTGTGATAATCAGGTTGATTGATTCTCCTGTATGGTTTGCCAGATATTTATCGGGCTGAAAATTTAGAAGTTTAAATAAAAACTCAAAAAGCGGATCGTAAAAAGGAAAAAACAGGATAATTAAAGAAAGTGAGATGATAACTTTGTCCGGTAGCTTAATCATTACTGTTATCAGCAGACCAAGCATTGCATAAAGGTGCAGCACATCGCCTGACCAAAGGAATAGGATATGTAAAAGTCCAAAAACAAACAGCACCGCCATTCTTCTTGCAAAAAACGCATAGCGAAGATGATTTTTATCCCGCAATTTTATAGCCTGCATTGCGATTCCCAATCCAAAAAGGAAAGAAAAAATGGGGAAAAATTTTGTATAAAAGAAAAGTTGCAGGATTCTTTTTGTGGAAACATCGATCAATGATGTCCACTGCTTCGCATATTCATCCTGGTTCAGGAAGGTGGAGTGCATTACTACAATATTCACCACAAATATCCCCAAAATGGCAAACCCGCGGTACACATCAAGCAAGTCTATTCTGTTGTTCTCTTTTACAGGTTGTTTTATCACCTCTCTTTTACCTAAAGTTTCAATTAATTTTCAGCTTTTAGAATTTTATAAATTCGGGGTATAATTTTTTCGATGCAAAAATAATCCAAATAAATTAGAGGCATTTTGTTATTTTAGCTAATTAAAATACAATGTCATTTAATTAAGGATTTTGTGCAATGACATTGAATTAAAATAAATGATAACAGCATGAAACGCTATTGCCTTACCCTGGACTTAAAAGAAGACGAACAATTCATCAAAGAATATGAACACTGGCATAAAAAGGAAAATATCTGGCCTGAAATTGTGGCGGGCATTAAAAAATCAGGCATTCTCGATATGCAGATTTATCGGTGGGAAACACGTATGTTTATGATTTTAGATGTTCCTGATGCGTTTGATTTTGAAAAAGATATGAATAATTTATCCACCATGCCCCGCCAGCAGGAGTGGGAAATATTTATGGATAAATTTCAAAACCGCATATCAGAGAATGTTGGGGAGAAATGGGTGATGATGAAAAAAATATTTTCATTATCGGAGACATAAGAACAGGTCTTCTTATCTTTGGCCTCCCAAATATTATTTTTAAATTTGAGAGTTCCATATGGCATACCCCGTTCAGCATCCCACAGAAGCAGACGAAAAAATATATCTGGAAGAAATAAAAGATAAACTCAGCAAGGCGATCACGGCCATTGATTCTGCCGTAAATGCACATGCCAAAGATGTGCAGGATACCAAAAATTACCTGTATGAAAATAAGGCCGGCATGGACCATGTGGAAAAGGTATCCGTTCGACAGTCGATTACACAGACAGCTATAATAGGGGAAAGTGCCGTGGCCAAAAAGAAAAGGCTGGCCAAATTGATGAACTCCCCTTATTTTGGAAGGATTGATTTTTCTGAAGGAGAAAATCCTGAACCGCTCTACATTGGTATTCACACATTTTTTGATGCCGAAAAAAACACCAACCTGATACACGACTGGCGCGCGCCTATTGCCAGCATGTTTTACGATTATGAGCTGGGTCCGGCTGCTTACGAAGCACCCTCCGGCAAGGTGGAAGGAGATATCACACTAAAACGGCAATACCGCATTCGCCAGGGTAATATGGAATTTATGCTGGAAAGTGGACTGAATATTCACGATGATGTGTTGCAAAAAGAGCTCAGCCAGACTTCCAGTGAGCGCATGAAAAACATTGTGGCCACCATACAGCGCGATCAGAATGCCATTATTCGTAACGAAGATGCTGGTACGCTTATTATCCAAGGGGTGGCAGGCTCGGGAAAAACCTCCATTGCCCTGCACCGTATTGCCTTCTTGCTTTACCGTTACAAGGATACCATAAAAGCCGAAGACATCCTTATCATTTCACCCAACAAGGTGTTTGCCGATTATATTTCCAATGTACTGCCGGAGCTGGGCGAGGAACAAATGGCTGAGAAAGGCATGGAAGAACTGGCCCATGAAGTGCTGGAGGGGAAGTATAAATTCCAGACCTTTTTTGAACAGGTAAATATGTTGCTGGAGCAGGATAACAATGAATTTAAAGCCCGCATAAAGTTAGATCG
>JBEPYD010000616.1:0-2559 GCA_041641575.1 Bacteroidales bacterium | reverse complement strand
AAATGGAGTAAAGTGGTAAGAAGTGGTGAAATTTTCATTATTTTTACATTCAAATTTTAATTCTAATGACAAGCTTTATAGGCGATTATACGTGCAAGGTCGATGCCAAAGGCCGTATCATGCTTCCTGCAACATTCAAGAAGCAGATGCCGGCTGGTGCAGAGGATAAGTTTGTTGTGAAAAAAGATATTTATGAAAATTGCCTGACGCTTTTCCCAATAGATGAGTGGAAGCGGCAAAATGAGAAGCTTCGCAAACGTGCCAATCCTTACAGCAAAGAAGGAAGTCGTTTTTTGCGTGGCTTTTATAAAGGGGCTGCAGAAATAGAGCTGGATGCCAGCAATCGTTTTTTAGTCCCCCGGCGCCTGCTCGATGAGGTGAATATTGCCAAAGAGGCTGTACTTGCCGGTCAGGACGGTAAAATAGAATTGTGGAACAAAAATGAGTACGAAGGATATGACATTGATGTAGAACTTGCAGAGAAATTCATGAGAGAGTCAATGAATAATGATGAATAATTATGAATTACCATGCCCCGGCAATGCTAAAAGAAACGCTGGATGGGTTGAATATAAAACCCAATGGGGTGTATGTGGATCTTACATTCGGAGGCGGGGGGCATTCCAAAGAGATAATTGACAGGCTGGGCAGGGGAGCACTTTATGCTTTTGATCAGGATAAAGATGCTGTAACGAATAAGCTTGATGATGACAGGTTCTTAATGATAGCGCATAATTTCAGGTATTTGAAGCATTTTATGCGATATTTCGGGGTGTCGGAAATTGATGGCATTTTAGCAGATCTTGGACTGTCTTCTCATCACCTCGATACTCCGGAAAGAGGATTTTCTTTCAGAACGGAGGGTCCTCTGGATATGCGCATGGATACTGCACAGGAAAAAACTGCAACCGAAATCATCAATACCTACAACGAGAATGCGCTTGCAGACATCTTCCGGGATTTCGGAGATATTAAAGGTGCACACAGGTTGGCGAAAGTAATTGCATCGGCAAGAGCTGAATCGCCTGTTGATACCGTCGGGCGGTTAGTGTCTGTTACAGCTAAGTTTGCACCCGGAGGAAAAGAATTTAAGTTTTATGCCAAATTATTTCAGGCTTTGCGCATTGAAGTCAATAATGAGCTGGAAGTCCTGCGGGAAATGCTTGAGCAGTCTTTGGTTTTGCTTAAATCCGGCGGACGTCTGGCAGTAATAACTTATCATAGCCTGGAAGATAAGTTGGTGAAAAACTTTTTCAGGAGCGGAAACTTAAATGGCATAGTGGAAAAAGATTTTTATGGAAATATCATCACACCTTTTAAGGTGATAACTAAAAATGGGATTACACCATCTGAAGAAGAAATTAAAAATAATAACCGGGTAAGAAGTGCCCGTTTACGTGTGGCAGAAAAAATATAGATATGGCAGATCGCGGAGAATATAATGAAAGTATCGATTTTATTGATCAGAAGATTGAGCGTAAGGAGCATAAATACTGGTCGCTTAAAGGCCTGATCGATGGTAGTTTGCTGGCGAAAAATCAATCAGTAATGCAATTGCCATATATCCTTTTTCTGGTCATTCTGTCTGTATTTTATATTGCAAACAGGTATAGTACAGAACGCATCATTGCTGAGGCAAATAATTTGCGCAATGAAGTAAAGGAATTACGCTCAGAAGCCATTACCACATCAGCAGAATTGATGTTTATAAGCAAGCAATCAGAAGTGGTTCGCCTGATTGAGCAAAAAGAACTGGGACTGGAAGAAACACTTGATCCACCTATGAAAATTGAAATTGTTGAAGATTAAAAATACATGTCAATAAAAAAAGACATACTATGGCGGGTTGCCGCTGTTTATATTTTTACCGCTATCCTGGGATTAATTATTCTTGGGAAAGCTGCATATATTCAATTTGCTGAGGGCGAGAAATGGAAATCGCGGGCACAGAATATTACCCTGAAAGATATTACCATAAAATCAAACCGCGGTAATATTTATGCTGAGGATATGCGCTTACTGGCAAGCTCTATTCCTTATTATGAAATAAGGATGGATTTAATTACGCCTTCCTTAACGGACGATATTTTTTATTCCAAAATAGATTCGCTGGCACTTTCCCTTTCACGGCTTTTTAATGACAGAAGTCAGGCCCAATATAAAAGGCAGTTGGTAAAAGCCCGCAAAGATGGTGAACGGTATTACCTTGTGAAAAAGAATGTCAATTATCTTGAGATGAAGGAGGTTAGGGAATTTCCTATTTTCCGCAGGGGACAATACAAAGGCGGACTAATTGTGAGGCAATACAATAAGCGTTTTCAGCCGCATATTAACCTTGCTTCCCGTACCATTGGTTATACAACTTTAAGTGAAAGGGGAAATATTGTAGGAATTGAAGGTGCTTATGATCATTACCTGAAGGGTATAAATGGTATTACCCTGATGCAAAGAGCTACCGGTGGGGTATGGGTACCTTTGAATGATGGAACTACAATTGATCCTAAAGATGGAAAAGATATCGTAACCACAATTGATGTGAATTACCAGGATGTAGCAGAG
>JBEPYD010000615.1:0-2568 GCA_041641575.1 Bacteroidales bacterium | reverse complement strand
AACTTTTCACGTGTGGCTGAATAGTAAAAAGTGCCTTCGCTAAATAAATTGGCCAGTGTAACTTTTGATTTTCTGTGTGTAAAAGTAGCTTCCTTTATGTTATAATTAAATGAAACAGCAGGAAAACGCTCACCTGATATTTCACCCTTAATTGATCCTATTACGCTAACCTGCCCATTACCGCGATAATTATCAACAAACTCCTGGTATTCATTGGGTACAAGATCAAGTATTGCATCCACATCCATTTGCTGACCTTCAAAATTTAAATATATGGCCCTGGGGGATTTTAAATGAATTTCTCCTCCAGCCATGAACTCCTGATCTAAAGTGTTTACAACGGTTTCATTTAAATAAATAATTTTATCATCAACGGTTAATAATCCTGCTATGTCCATGTTTTTATTGATGATAAATCCACGCTCATTTACATATAAATGCTCAAATGTTATACTACCCTCCATCTTCAGGTCAAATTTTTTACCAGCAAAATTGCCCTGAAGCTTTGTTTCATTTACATATATTTGTATATTAACCTGGTTAGAAAGATCATCTAAAGTATAAATTACATTTTTAACCCGGATATCATCTATGGACGAGGTAAAGGAATTTGCATTTGAAACTGTGGAATCTGATTTCCAAAAAGTGTATCCGTCAGTTCCGGATAAATCTGTGAGCATATTTACCTGGCCATTTAATGCCTGCACCTGCTTTAAATGGATGTTATTATCCAGAAGGTCGAATGGGCTGAATTCCAGAAAAAGATGCTCCAGGTAAAATAGCGTATCAGATGTTGTGGCGGTGAAATCTCCTAAAGAAAGTTCCGAAATATGAACCGCTCGGATATTCTTAAATTCAATAGTGGCTGACGGAAATTTTTTCAACAAAGAAAACTGAACCTTTTCAACAGAAATTTCCGTGCGGATTTGCTTGTTTAATTCAGTAAGAATCCGGTTTGTAATTTTATCACCGTAAAGGTATGTGAAAACAATGGCTGCTCCTGCTAAGGTAAGAACCAGCAATAGGATAATAATCAATATTCGCTTAAACATCTTCATTGAAAAATACTAAAAAACCACAATATTACCATTCCTTAACGAATAAAACATACCAAAACGTACATTAATAGTTGAGATAACCATCCGGTACATGTGCAAATTTTTCTACCTTAAAGAAAAAGGCCATCAAATATTCCATTGATGGCCTTTTATCATAATTTTCGCAAGCGGTTTATTTGAATACGCTATCCTCAATATCTTCATTTAATGTAACGTTCTCCACAGTAATATCAAATGACTGCGGACCAACGGATTGTGTCATGGAATAAGGCACTTGAATACCGTTAACTTCCTGATAATTATCAAATAATGTTGTTTGAACCATTTCGCCCATTTGGGTATTCATGGTAGCAGAGGTTTTCACTTTCAATCCGGATTCTGTATCAAAATAGTGAATTGATTTGGTGCCGGAGGGAGAAGTTACTTCCACCACATATGCATCATTGCCATCCACTTCTTCTATCCCATTCAGAATAGTTCCATAGCCCAGCTCATCATAGCGGGTTTCAGGGAAAAGAATGGCCTGTATTTTCATTTCCTCAAGCATTTCTCCTTCCATTTCCTGCTCGCCCTGCATGCCAGACATACGTCCGCTTTCTCCATCAAAAACCTGCTTTTGCATCACATTGCCATTCATGGTTACAATGCTGGCATACATATTGGGTCGCTTCTGATATTGCTCAACCTTTAGTGCCATGCCCTGCATACTCATGGTCATTTCCAGTTTCATTGAATTGACATCGTTCAGCTGTTTCTCACCCCCAATGGCTTCCACATAATCAGCAATTACTTCATCCGCAGTTAAACCTGCAGGTAATTCACGTGCAGCCGGATCATAAGGTTCTCCGTTGAAGTTTAAAAAGTGTACTTCTCCATCAGAGGCAAATTTGGTCAGGGTTGGGGCTACCTCATCGGCTTTGCCCACTACAAAAATATGGGTGTTTTCGGGTGAGAGATATCGCCCGGCCATTTCATTGATTTGCGCTGGTGTAACGGCATCAATTTTTTGCAGATAGGTAGCATAATAATCTTCAGGCAAATTATATCTGGCAGTATTTAAAGCGAAACGGGCAACAGTTTCTGGTCTTTCCAGCGAAAGTGCAAAATTTCCGGTCATATTATTTTTCACTCTTTGCAGTTCCTCTTCCGGAATGGGCTCGTTTTGCAAGCGGTCCATTTCATAAAGAATTTCATGAATGGCACTATCTGTTACAGCATTTGCCACATCGGCAAAAGCCAGAAAACTTCCTACAAGTTCATCGCCACTTAATCGGCTGTAAGAACCATAGGTATAGCCATGGGTTTCCCTGAGGTTAAAAAAGAGTCTATAAGTTCCACCACCCAACATTGTATTGGCAACCCTTGCGGGCACATAATCATCGTACCCAACATTTAATTGAACAGGATGGGTAATGGCTATAACAGATTGCACACTGCTGGGTCTGTCTACCATTGATACTTTTACACCTTCGGGTTTCTCCACATCGGGATATGCTTCGGCAAAAAGGTC
>JBEPYD010000614.1:0-2570 GCA_041641575.1 Bacteroidales bacterium | reverse complement strand
ATCCTTATTTTTTATCCATTCATTTTAATGGTACAGGAAGAAATTATTATATACCTGTGTAATTTTCGTGAAATATACGATAATACTCATTACCAGACAATAAGAATCCTGTATTTTTTTATGAATGAGGGGTTATTATATTTAAGCAGCCAGAATAAAATGATAAGCGCTGGTTTGTTTTTTACTCAATATCTGTAAGTTAAAGCTGTAACCAAATGCCAGAATATGCATCAGAATATGCAAACGCAGTATAGAGTATCACTTGCATAGCTTAAGTTAATGAGAGAAAGTTTTAGCAATTCTTGTTAAAAATGACATGTAACTCAGTTTTGGAGTAGGGTTTACAAGTGAATATCGGTTATAAACACAAAAAGGCCGGTAAAAAAATTTACCGGCCTGTAATTATTCATAAAGAAATATTTATTTAATCGCTTTTACTACGGCTTCAAAAGCAGCCGGATGGTTCATGGCTAAATCGGCAAGTACTTTGCGGTTAAGCAGAACACCTTTTTTATTAATTTTTCCGATAAATTCGGAATATGACATATCATATTCTCTTACAGCTGCATTGATCCGCTGTATCCATAGTGCACGGAAATTTCCTTTCTTTTTTCTTCTGTCGCGGTAAGCGTACTGCAATCCTTTTTCAAGAGAGTTTTTGGCTACCGTGTAGACATTTTTTCTGCGGCCGAACTGGCCCTTTGTTTGCTTCAGAACTTTTTTGCGCCTGTGTTTGGCTGCTACTGAATTTACTGAACGTGGCATAATTTAAAGATTTGGAATGTTTAGCGTCCTGTTTCTCAGGCCCTTTTTTTGGCTACAACATTCAATTAATAATAAAAATTTACTTCAGGAAAATATGATTATTTCATCGTAAGCAAACGCTTAACATTGCTTTCATCTGCTTTATGAACCAAAGAAAAATAAGTGAGATTTCTCTTTCTTTTCTTCGTTTTTTTTGTCAGAATGTGGCTTTTGTAAGCATGCTTTCTTTTAATCTTTCCTGACCCGGTGAGGGAAAACCTCTTTTTAGCACCGGGATTTGTTTTCATCTTAGGCATGGTTCAAATTTATAATTGGTATTTAAAATCTATTTCTTTTTCTTAACAGAACCTTTGGGAGAAAGTATCATGTTCATTCTTTTTCCTTCAAGCTTTGGCATTTGCTCTACTTTTGCAAGTTCTTCAAGATCCTGGGCAAAGCGAAGCAATAATATTTCTCCTTTATCCTTGTAAAGAATAGAGCGTCCCTTAAAGAACACGTAAGCTTTCACTTTATTACCGTCTTCAAGGAATTTTTCCGCATGTTTCAGTTTAAAGTTGTAATCATGCTCATCAGTGTTGGGGCCAAAACGAATTTCTTTTACTACAATTTTTACCGCTTTGGCTTTTAATTCCTTTTGTTTCTTCTTTTGTTGATATAGAAACTTCTGATAGTCAATGATTTTGCAAACTGGCGGATCTGCTTTGGGAGATATCTCTACAAGGTCCAGTTCTTTTTGGTCAGCAAGTTTAATTGCTTCTTCTATTGAAATGATACCCTGATTTTCTTCATCGATGTTATCTCCAACAAGCCTCACTGTTTTCGTACGGATTTTATCATTTATCCGGTGCGCAGGCTCCTGTTGCCTTCTCATTGGTCTACGATTACCTCTGTTAAATACTGGTCCAGCTATGTTACGTTCCTCCTTACTTTAGTGAATATTTAGGTTAACTATATTATTTAAGTTGATCCATTTGTTGGTCAACTTCATTTTTCAAAAATTGTGCAAATTCCTGCATTTTCATGCTTCCTTTGTCTCCATCGCCTTGTTTTCTTACAGAAACAGTTTCCTCTCCGGCTTCTTTTTCTCCAACAATAAGCAAATAGGGTATACGTTTTAATTCATTATCCCTGATCTTTTTACCTATTTTCTCGTTTCTGTCGTCAATAAAACTGCGAATATCGTAATTATTTAGAAAATTTAAAACTTTTTGGGAATATTCATTAAATTTTTCGCTTATTGGGAGGATAACAACCTGCTCAGGAGCTAGCCAAAGCGGAAATTTTCCACCGGTATGTTCAATCAAAACAGCCACAAATCTTTCCATCGATCCAAATGGTGCCCTGTGAATCATTACCGGACGGTGCTTCTGATTGTCACTACCGATATATTCCAGCTCAAATCTCTCCGGCAGGTTGTAATCAACCTGAATGGTGCCCAGTTGCCATTTTCTGCCAATAGCATCACGAACCATAAAGTCAAGTTTTGGTCCATAAAAAGCTGCTTCGCCATATTCGATAACTGTGTTCAGTCCTTTGGCTTCTGTAGCCTTAATAATCGCAGATTCGGCCTTTTCCCATGCATCATCGGAGCCTATGTACTTTGTTTTATCTTCAGGATCCCGGAGTGATATCTGTATTACATAATCTTTAAAATCAAGTGCTTCAAAAATTAGTAGCACAATATCAATTACTTTTATAAATTCTTCTTCGAGCTGATCCGGACGGCAAAAAATATGCGCATCATCCTGTGTAAAGCCTCTTACTCTTGTAAGTCCGTGTAGTTCACCACTTTGCTCGTACCGATA
>JBEPYD010000613.1:0-2595 GCA_041641575.1 Bacteroidales bacterium | reverse complement strand
ATGGTGAATTTCTGCAGGATTCTGAAGGTAAAGCTGTATTGAGTATTGCAGATGAAGGCCGAATGGAATTTGCAGATGTGGATTCTCTGGGAGAAATACACAAAGATGGTACCTGGAACAAGAAACATATTGAACAGGTTATTCAACTTGAGGGAGTTGATATTTCTGCTATAAAAAAAGCAGACTTTACTGTGGTTACTGATTGTGTTAATTCTGTGGGAGGTATTATCATACCGGAATTGTTAAGAGCACTTGGCGTATCAAATGTGATAGAGTTGTACAGTGAACCTAACGGTAACTTCCCTCATAATCCGGAACCGCTGCCTGCAAATTTAACAGCCATTTCTGAACAGGTAGTGAAACAAAAAGCACATGTGGGCATTGTGGTGGATCCGGATGTAGACCGACTGGCGCTGGTAAATGAAGATGGAACTATGTTTGGTGAAGAATATACGCTTGTAGCTGTGGCTGATTATTTATTATCCATAAATAAGGGTGGAAATACAGTTTCTAATTTATCGTCTACAAGAGCTTTACGCGATGTTACAGAAAAGTACGGTGGCAATTATGCTGCTTCTGCCGTTGGAGAAGTAAATGTGGTAAATACCATGAAGGAAACAAATGCCCTGATTGGCGGAGAAGGCAATGGGGGTGTTATTTTACCTGCCATTCACTATGGCAGAGATGCACTGGTAGGTATTGCATTGTTTTTAAGTCACCTGGCGTTATCCGGGAAAAGTACCGGTGCTTTGCGTAAGAGCTATCCCTCTTATTATATGTCTAAAAATAAAATCGCTTTATCTCCACAAATAAACCCTGATGAAATACTTGAAAAAGTGAAAGCGAAATACCAAAATGAAAACCTGAATACGGTTGATGGCTTAAAGATTGATTTTGACAATGAATGGGTGCATATGCGTAAATCTAATACCGAACCCATTATTCGCATTTATACCGAGAGTACATCTCAAAAATCTGCAGATGATCTGGCATATCGATTCATGGATGAGATTAAAGCCCTGTCTTAGATGTTAAAGGAAGCTATTTGAAGTCCACCGAGGATTGTTTAATTCGATAGTGTTTAAAGACATTTCGCTTATGGTGTTGGTCTATAAAATCCATCATCTGTTTTTTTGCTCAAACTCAGCTCTTTCTGATTTGTTGTCCGAAAGCGAATAAATATGGATTTGTAATCCACCTCACACAAAACGCAGAAGTCGGACATCAGATGGACACTACTTATGATGTTGCTTTTCCTGCCATAAAAAGGGAAGTCAACTGATATGAGCTTAGTTTTAATAGCGCAGGTGTTTGTTTAAGGGCTTCTTCAAGCGAAACTGGGCCATTCAAAATGCTTGAAGCATATATAAGCCGGCTTTTTTTAATTTCATCCGCATTGAGAACCAATGATCCGCAAAGCGCAGCCACAGGAATTTTCTTTTCTTGTGCCTTTTTACAAATGCCATCTACTACCTTACCTTGCAGAGACTGGCTGTCAAGTTTTCCTTCTCCTGTAATAATCAGGTCAACCTGATGCAGGGATTCTTCAAACTGAGTAGCCTCCATGAATAGCTGAATTCCCTGTTTCAAAATGGCATCTAAAAACACTATGCAACCAGCGCCTAGTCCTCCGGCGGCTCCGGCCCCGGGTTCATGTCCTACATCCTTACCGGTAAATCCATGAAATACCCTGGCAATATTCCTTAAACCTTCGTCAAGAAATTTCACATCTTCTGTACTTGCGCCTTTTTGTGGGCCATAAATATAAGCTGCGCCATTTTCACCATATAAAGGATTGTTCACATCGCAAGCTACAATTACATTTATATGCTCAGGCAGATTTACCTCTTTTGTTTTTTCGATATGTTTAATCTTTTCCAGATTTTCGCCTGTTGGGAATACTTCATTTTTATTTTGGTCTAAAAATCTAAATCCTAACGCATGTGCCATACCAATGCCTGCATCATTGGTAGCGCTCCCACCAATTCCCAGGATGATGTTTTCTGCACCTTTATGAATGGCATCTTTAATTAGCTGTCCGGTACCCCTTGTGGATGCTTTCCGAGGATTCCGTTCATTATTCTTTAAAAGTTCAATGCCACTGGCCGAAGCCATTTCAATGTATGCTGTTTTTTTATCACCGGATAATCCATAGCTGGCTTCCACAGGCCTGCCCAGCGGATCACTGACCTGAACATTAATCATTTTGCCTTTGTTGTGCCAGGTAAGTAAGGCTGCCGTACCATTTCCCCCATCGGCCATAGGGAATTCAACGGTATCAATGGATTCATCGTATAAGCGAATGCCCTCAGCTATAGCTGTACACACTTGTTTTGCATCTAAAGCATCTTTAAATTTATCGGGAGCAATTAATATCTTCATAATTTTTTGGTTTAAAGTCGGAAAAACAACATAAGGTTTCTCCAACCAGTCGGCTATACAAATTTAAAGAAATTAATTGCCAAAAAATAGAATCGTCCCTTTCAATACTTTATTCCACTTTACCTTTAGGCAGGGTAACGGTAAAAACACTTCCTTTTTCTACCTTACTGTTTACTATTATACTGCCATTATTTTTTTCTACAAACTCTTTAC
>JBEPYD010000612.1:0-2599 GCA_041641575.1 Bacteroidales bacterium | reverse complement strand
AACATCCCGAAAGGTGAAGTGGTAAAAATTGACCAGGATGAAATGTATGCCCCGGGAGTTTACCGGGATATGATCGGTGACTGGTCAAAAGATTCAAAATGGCTGGTATATACAAAAAAATTAAAATCAAACTTTACCCAGGTAAATCTTTATTCTCTGGAAACAGGGAAACAATACCCGGTAACTGATGGACTGAGCCATGCATCTTCCCCAACATTTGATCCTGAAGGAAAATATTTATATTTCTTTTCATCAACTGATGCAGGGCCGGTGGTTAACTGGTTCGCACAATCAAACCAGGATATGCAAATGTCGTCTGCCATTTATCTTGCTACGTTGCAAAAAGATTCACCCTCCCCCTTTGCAGCAAAGAGCGATGAGGAAAATTCTGAAGAGGAAAAAGATAAAGAGGATGAAGAAAATGAAGATGTTTTCAAAGTAGAACTGGAAAATATTTTGCACCGAATAATAGATGTACCTGTTTCTGAAGGAGAATATACAAATTTGATTGCCGGAAATGACGGATGGATCTATTACATCGACAGAAAAAACAGTCAAGTAATGGGGTATAACATCCATGAACGGGAGAAAAAAGAGTTGATGAATGCAAGAAGCTTTACCCTTACTTCTGATAGAAAAAAAATGTTATATCAGAATGATAACAACTGGTATATAGTTGATGTCGGTAAGGAAGAAAGTGCAGCAAAAAAGCTAAAAATCAATGAAATACAATTAAAAACAGATCCTTCAAAAGAATGGCCGCACATTTATGAAGAGGCCTGGCGAGTAAACCGGGATTATTTTTACGACCCCGGTATGCACGGAGCCGATTGGCAGGCGGTGAAAGAGAAATATGCTGTTTTTCTTCCTGACCTTGCCAGCCGCAGCGACCTAAACAGACTTATTCAATGGATGGGCAGTGAACTCGGTGTAGGACATCACCGTGTTTCTAACCGTGGCGATCAACTGCACGATACAGAAAGTATACCTGGTGGGTTGCTGGGTGCGGATTATGAAATAAAGAATAACCGGTATCAGTTCAGTAAAATTTATGGTGGATTGAACTGGACACCAGGATTGGTATCTCCCTTAACCCAGCCTGGAATTAACATTACTGAAGGAGAATATCTACTGGCTGTTGATGGTAAAGAATTAACTGCAGAGATGAATCTGTTCAGCTTGTTTGAAAATAAAGCAGGCAAGATTGTGGAAATCACTGTAGGACCAAACGCGGATATGGAAAATTCCCGTATTGTGCAGGTTACGCCAATTTCCGGAGAAAATGCCCTTAGAAACCGCTATTGGGTAGAGGACAATCTTAAAAAAGTACATGCTGCCACAAACGGAAAAGTGGCCTATGTATATGTGCCCAATACTGGCAGATCAGGCCATGCGTATTTTAAAAGATACTTCTTCCCACAGGCTGACAAAAAAGCGATCATTGTGGATGAAAGATACAATGGCGGCGGGCAAATTGCCGATTATTACATTGATCTCCTTATGCGTCCTTATCAGTCTCACTGGAATTTCAGGTATGGAAACGATCTGAAAACCCCCAGTGCTTCTATCCAGGGCCCAAAAGTAATGATCATTGATGAAAATGCCGGATCTGGAGGTGACATGCTCCCATGGATGTTCCGCAAATTTGATGTAGGTACGTTGGTAGGCAAACGAACATGGGGCGGTCTTGTTGGTATTCTCGGATTCCCGGAATTTATTGACGGAGGTTCAGTAACAGCTCCCAATGTAGCCATATGGACCAAAGATGGCTTTATTGTGGAAAATGTAGGGGTTCCCCCTGATATTGAGGTTGAACAATGGCCCAAAGATGTAATTGAAGGGAAGGATCCCCAGTTGGAAAAAGCCATAGAAGTGGCACTGAAAAAGCTGAAGGAAAATCCTCCAGCTACACCTAAGCGCCCACCTTATCCCACAAGGGTAAACCAATAAATACAGATAAAACAGTAACCGCAAATGAACAGACGAAACTTTATTCAACTGGGAAGTATAGCCACAGCAATACCTGCGCTTGGGGTAGGCATTACTGCTACATCATGCAAAACGGATAATAACAACGTTAATAATTCGCAATTTCCATTAAAAGAAACTACCATTCCACAGTTGCAGCAGTTTATGGAAGAGGGAAAATATTCGTCAGAGGATATTACCCGCCTGTACCTGCAACGCATTTCCGAAGTTGATTCGGCAAATGCATCTTTGCATGCAGTTATCATTACCAATCCAAAAGCGCTTGAGCAAGCTAAAAAGTTGGATGAGGAGCGAAGGCAGAACAAAATCAGGAGTAAGTTGCATGGTATTCCTGTTCTGCTTAAAGATAACATTGATACAGCTGATATGCCCACTACAGGGGGAAGTTATGCACTTGAAAATTCTGTACCTGAACAGGATGCATTTATCGTGAAAAAACTAAAGGAGGCCGGTGCCATTATTCTTGGAAAAACAAACCTGAGTGAATGGGCCAATTTCCGTTCTACCAATTCCACCAGCGGATGGAGTGGTATTGGCGGTCAAACCAAAAATCCATATGCGCTTAACCGAAATCCCTGTGGCTCCAGCTCAGGCTCCGGGGTGGCCGTGT
>JBEPYD010000611.1:0-2609 GCA_041641575.1 Bacteroidales bacterium | reverse complement strand
TCAAGGGTTATAAAACAGTTCCGTATCCTAAAAAGTTAAAAGACAAACTTATTCAGGCACCCTGGTTCTCTGGTTTTGATCTAACATGCCTGCACAAAGAATACGGGAAATTTATTGGCCGCCAGGTAAAAAAATTCATGGCAGATAAAATACAAAAAGAATACCTTGTTGCCTGCCATGGACATACCGTTTTTCATCAGCCAGAGAGAAAGATAACCCTGCAAATTGGTTGTGGAGCTGAAATTGCTGCCAAAACGGGTATGACCGTAATATCGAATTTTCGTGATTTGGATATTGCTCTGGGCGGACAGGGAGCACCCCTTGTGCCACTGGGAGACAAAGTTCTGTTTGGCGAATACAATTATGCCCTGAATCTGGGTGGCTTTGCCAATATATCTTACGAATTCAGAAAAAAATATATTGCTTATGATATCTGTCCGGCTAATATTGTTTTAAATGCCCTCAGTGCTGAACGAATGATGCCGTTCGATAAAGGTGGTGAACTGGCCAGGAGTGGAAAAATAATTGTGGATTTATTTGAGCAACTGGAAGTTTTGGATTTTTATGGGAAAAAACCTCCAAAATCCCTTGGAAGAGAGTGGGTGGAAAGTAATATCTTTCCTTTGCTCAACAATTATAATTCGTCGCCTGAAGATAAATTGCACACCTTTACACATCATATTTGTTCGCAAATAAACAAATGCCTGAGCAAATCAAATAATAAAACCATTCTTGCCACAGGCGGTGGTGCTCTGAACGAATTTCTAATAGAAACCCTGAGAGAGCATACAGCACATAAAATTGTAATACCGGATCAGAAAATTATAAATTACAAAGAAGCACTCATTTTTGCTTTTTTGGGGGTGTTGCGTTACCGTAATGAAATAAACACCCTGTCGTCCGTTACCGGCGCTACCTTTAATCATTCCGGGGGTTGTTTGTATATGATGTAACGAAAGTACGCTCCGATGAAGTCTGCTGTGGATGTGCTTCGGTGTTTAGATATTAAGAGACAGGGACGAATACGCGCATGCCAGTATGAGTACAGCACGGGTAGCGCACATCATTAACTTAAAAATCACCGGATAACCACTTTATCAACCAGGTTGTCGCCGGCAAATTCATTAATTTTTACAGGAAGGGAATCTTGCAACAAACGCAGGTTTTCACGGGCAATGGAAGAGTTCATATAAATAAAAAGGGTGCGTTTATTAATGTATATCCTTTCGGTTTTGGAGGCTATGCTTTTGCCAATTAGCTCATCCCAGCGGGAAAGCAAACGTACTTCTTTTAATTTTTGGGTGAGGTTTAATTCATCCAGTGAAGATTGCATTATGTTCTTCAGGGGTTGTGTTTTGCTTTTCCTCATTATTATTCCTGGATTTTAACCGTATTATCTTTAATAATAAAAACACGGGCCTCTGATGTATTTTCTTTCAGTATATCCTTCAAATGTTCCCGCTCAGTGTCTGTAATAAAAATTTGTCCAAAGCCATCTTCCCCCACCAAATTAATAATCTCCCTGACACGTCCCGGATCAAATTTATCAAAAATATCATCAAGTAACAAAATGGGATTAAGTTTATGAATTTTCTTTATAAAACTGAACTTTGCCAGTTTCAGTGCCACTAAGTATGTTTTTTGCTGGCCCTGCGATCCGGTTTTCTTTATCGGATAATCTTCGAGGGTTAAAACAAGATCATCTTTATGAATACCCTGGGAAGTATGCTGCAAAGCCCTGTCGCGGGAAAGGTTCTTGTTTAAAAGATTAATCAGTTGATGCTCCTTTAGTGCACTGGAATATTCTAATCCTACCTGCTCTTTTCCACCAGAAATTTTTGTGTAAAAATCCTGAAAAACCGGTATCAGCTCCTCAATAAATGTTTTTCGTTTCTCAAATATGGCGTGGCCAAGCGAGTGAAGCTGTTCATTATAAATTTCAATGGTAGCCGTATCAAAATACTGGCTGTTTGCCTGCTGTTTCAACAACGTATTCCGTTGTGTTAGTATACGGTTGTAATTGATGGTATTGTCAAGGTAATTCAGGTCATACTGACTGATAACTATATTCATGAATTTTCTTCGCTCCTCGCTCCCATCGGTTATTAGCGCACTGTCATAAGGAGAAACCATAACAATGGGTATCAGCCCGATATGCTCTGATAATTTTGAATACTCTTTGTCATTTCTTTTGAACTTTTTGCGCCGGCCTTTTTTCAAACCGCAGTAAATATTTTCACTGGCTCCTTTCCGTTCATATTCGCCCTGGATTACGAAAAATTCCTCCTGATGGCGGATATTCTGACTGTCAACAGGATTGAAGAAACTCTTACTCATAGATAAGTAATATATCGCATCAAGCAAATTGGTTTTCCCTTCGCCATTGTTTCCCAGAAAACAATTAATGCCAGGCACAAAGGTTGTTTCCAGTTGCGGGTAATTCTTGAAATTTACAATGTCAAGCTTCTTCAAATGCATATAATACCTGTTTAATAATTGCAAAGGTAAAGTGTATATGCCTCTAATTCTCGCAGTTTTTAAGTTATTTTTAAACAAGTTATTGTATTTTTGAATAGTAGCACTTAAAATAGTAGGTTCTACCATGAATT
>JBEPYD010000610.1:0-2611 GCA_041641575.1 Bacteroidales bacterium | reverse complement strand
TGGACATTGGAGTAAAACAATTCCAATTTTTTTAGTCTTTCTTGGAATGGGATTTGGCGATGTGGCAGGACCATTAACAAGCCAACTTCAGAAATCCTACGAACTATCAAATTTTTTGGCCGGACTCGTTACATTTATGGGTTTTATTATGTTCGGCCTTTTATCAATACCTCTTGGGGTTTATCAGGATAGAAAAGGTAAAAAACATGTGTTGATGTTAGGTCTTTTTGCCGCTTTTTTAGGGCTTATTTTACCAATTATTGGTAATTACTCATCTTTTGCCTTGTTGTTGGCATCATTGCTTTTATTAGGCACCGGTGCAGCCACTTTGCAGGTTTCAGGAAATCCAATTATGCGTGATGTTTCACCGGAAGGAAAATATTCCCGAAACTTATCCTTTGCCCAGTTTGTAAAAGCTATAGGCTCATTATCAGGTGCGCTAATACCGTTAGTAGCAGTGAACTACTTTGGTAAAGACTGGCGGTTATTGTTTCCCATATATTCCGGAATAATATTAATTACCATACTTATCTTACTCCCAACAAAAATAAGGGAAACAACTGGTTCAAAATCGCATACAGCTACGCTAAAATCGTCCATGGCGCTTTTAAAGAACAGATATGTTTTGTTAATGGTACTTGGTATATTTTTATACGTTGGTTCAGAGGTTTGTATGAGTGCAAGGTTGCCCAATTATCTTGAATACAAATTTAATTTTGACATTGAAAAGCTCGGGCTTTGGGGAACATTATTTTTCTTTCTTGCGCTGATGACCGGACGTTTTTTGGGAGGCGTAATCCTCAACTGGGTTTCTCCTCAAAAATTCCTCTTTATCACATCCGTTGTATCCTTGTTAGCGGTTTTAGCAATGTACGTTATTTCAGTACAAATATTCGCTTTCATTCTCATATTCATTATAGGGTTGGGGTTTGCAAATATTTTTCCATTAATTTTTTCTATAGCTGTAGATAAGATGCCGGAGCGTAGCAATGAAATTTCTGGTCTTATGGTTACAGCCATTATAGGCGGAGCTATAGTTCCATTAATATTTGGTGTGGTTGCAGATATTTCAAACTTAATGGTAGGGTTTCTTGTTCCTGCTGCATGCATGCTTTACATTCTAATCATTTCCTTAAATACAGCTAAAAAATAATGGATTTATCAAAGGACGGCCGTATAGTTTTGACACTTGATGCAGGAGGAACAAATTTTGTGTTTTCTGCGATCAGGGCGAATAAAGAAATTGTTCAACCCGTGAAACTTTCACCGGATGTAACCAATCTCGACCTATGCCTGAATGCTATAATTAATGGATTTGAAAAAGTAATTCAAAGC
This sequence comes from Bacteroidales bacterium, assembly GCA_041641575.1. Taxonomy (GTDB): domain Bacteria; phylum Bacteroidota; class Bacteroidia; order Bacteroidales; family JBEPYD01; genus JBEPYD01. The sequence goes on along the minus strand of JBEPYD010000610.1, from coordinate 1,276 downwards.
CTTAAGGCAAAACCCAGTGCAATCAGTTTTGCATTTCCAGGGCCTGCAGATTACCCTTCCGGGATTATCGGAGATTTGGAGAATCTACCTGCATTTCGTGGTGGAATTCCTTTGGGGCCTATACTGGAAGAGCATTTTGGATTGCCCGTTTTCATTAATAACGATGGAAACCTTTTTGCATTTGGTGAAGCACTCGGTGGTTTTATTCCCTATATAAACAAAAAATTACTGGATGCCGGTAGCTCCAAACGCTTTCATAATTTGATAGGAGTGACGCTGGGAACCGGTTTTGGTGTAGGTTTGGTTACCAATATGCACTTGATTGCCGGAGATAATTCTAATGGAGGAGAGGGTTGGCTTCTAAGGGATTTTCTTAAATCTGATTCTCATGTGGAAGAGCACATTAGCAGGGAAGGCATAAGAAGAAGTTATGCCCGCAAGGCCAGTCTGGACCTTAAAGATACCGGCACACCAGAAGAAATTTATAAAATAGCAAAAGAAAATTCAGACGGGAATAAAGAGGCCGCACTTATGGCGTTCAACGATTTTGGAACTGTGTTAGGTGAGGCATTATCCAATATCATTACTTTATTTGATGGAATTGTGGTTCTTGGAGGTGGCGTTGCAGGTGCATATGATCTTTTTGCCCCGGCTATGATGAAACAAATGGCATCTGCTTTTAATGTGCATGACGGGCATACCATCAACCGCCTGGTGCCTAAGATGTATAACCTTGAGCAACCGGAAGAATTAGATGGTTTTTTAAGCGTGAATGAAAAAATGCTAACCATTCCAAATAGCGATAGGGTAGTAAAATACGACCCGGTTTTAAGATCAGGAGTGGCAGTTTCTAAAAACGACACAGCAGAAATTATTGCCATGGGAGCCTATGCATATGCATTAAAAATGCTGGATAAATAAATCGTATACAAATTCACTTTTAAAAGCCACAAATTCTGGGGTTAATCTGCGGTATTTGCAGCAGGAGTGAAATATAATTAATAAATCGGACGAAAAACTGGAGCATATTCATGAAACTTTGGACATCAATTAACCTGATCCGTGTTTCAAATTATATGCAAAGCATAATTCTATGAAAATGTATTTTGGTAAATTATTTATATATCATGTAGTAGCGCTCTCATCTTTATTTAATGCCTGTAACCCTACAGTTCCTGATAAACCCGCACAAAAGGTCAGTTATCTTGAATTGGTAAATCCTTTGATGGGCACAGATTCAGAATTTGAATTGTCGAACGGCAATACATATCCGGCC
>JBEPYD010000609.1:0-2613 GCA_041641575.1 Bacteroidales bacterium | reverse complement strand
TTTCCTAACTCTTTCAGTTTTGTTAAAACATGAATCAACCGATGGGTATCCCTGCTGTGAAGGCCTATGCTTGGTTCATCAAGGATATACAAGGATCCAACAAGGCTACTGCCCAGTGATGTTGCCAGGTTTATACGTTGCGACTCTCCACCGGAAAGGCTTGAGCTAAGCCTGTTTAAGGTTAAATAGCCCAGTCCCACGTTCAGCAGAAAATCAACGCGGCTGTTTATTTCTTTAATAATTCTGCCTGCTACTTTCTTTTCTCTATCAGTAAATTCACAATTCTTTAAAAACGATGCAAGCTCATCAATGGGCATCAATACCAGTTCCTGTATCGCTGTGTTGCAAACGTGAACGTATCCTGCTTCTTTATTTAGCCGGGTTCCCTTGCATTCCGGGCAATTGGTTTTTCCACGGTAACGGCTGAGCATCACCCGGTATTGAATTTTATATTTTTTATCTTCAAGGTGTTTAAAAAAACGGTTAAGCCCGTAAAAATGCCTGTTGCCTTTCCAGAGCAACTCCTTCTGATCATCGGTTAACTCATAATAAGGTTTATGCACAGGGAAATCAAACTTATCGGCATTCCGGATGAGTTTGTTTTTCCATTCACTCATTTTATCTCCCTTCCAGCAGGCAATGGCTTCTTCATAAATGGAAAGGGTTTTATCGGGAATAACCAGTTCTTCATCAATGCCAATTATTTTACCGAAACCTTCACAGGTAGGGCACGCCCCCACCGGGTTATTAAAAGAAAACAGATGCTCATTAGGTTCTTCAAAAAGCATCCCATCAAGCTCAAAGCGATTAGAAAATTCCCTGGACTTTACTTCACCGCTATTATCTGACCGAATCAGGCATCTTCCGTCTGATTCTGAAAAAGCTGTCTGAACAGAATCAGCAATACGGCTAAGGGTATCTTCCTCCCACTTATCAGGTACTTTAATGCGATCGAGTGTTAGGCTAGCAGCTATTTCACCTTCTGAAACCTGAGAAAGATCAATATCGTCAATTCGCTGAATTTTCCCGAATATTTCCACTCTGGAAAAACCCTCACGCTGAAATTGTTGCAGGCGCCTTTCCATTACTGATACCGGTGCTGGTTCAAGCGGCGCCATAATAAGTATCAGGGTACCAGGCTGTTGCTTTTTGATGAAGCTAACGACATCCTGCACCTGATGTTTTTTTACTTCCTTACCAGAAACAGGAGAAATGGTTTTACCAATTCTCGCATAGAGCAACTTCAGATAATCATATATTTCGGTTGATGTTCCAACTGTGGAGCGCGGATTTCGGGAATTTACCCGCTGCTCAATGGCAATTGCCGGAGGAATTCCCCTGATGTAATCTACCTCCGGCTTTTTTATCCTTCCAAGAAATTGCCGAGCATATGCTGAAAGACTCTCAACATATCGCCGCTGCCCTTCAGCATAAATGGTGTCAAAAGCAAGAGATGATTTTCCTGAACCGGAAAGTCCTGTAATAACGATGAATTTATCGCGAGGAATGCTTATATTTACATTCTTTAAATTGTTAACGCGTGCACCTTTTATTTCAATGTAGTTATTAATTTCAGATTTATTTTTTGGCATAAATATTGTGCAATTAGTGTTAATTAACATTAATTAACGGATTTTGCAAAGGTAAAATTTTTATAAGAAACTTTTTTTTACTTACTTGCAGCTTCCAATAAGTAAAACAAATAAAAAGGAGGATTGCCTATAGTTACAAGCTTTACCTAATTTTAATTTTAAAAAGGAGGTAGCTTTGAAAAAGTTAAACCAACTCTCAGACCAAAAACTTGTTAACAAGTTTATTGAAGGCAATGATTATTGCATGGAAGTTTTGGTAAACAGGCACAAAAATAAGGTTTACACGTATATATTGCTTATTGTGAAAAACCAATCGCTTGCTGAAGATATATTTCAGGAAACGTTCATTAAAGTAATAAAGTCTCTTCACCAAAAAAAATATAAGGATACCGGAAAATTTCTTTCCTGGGTAGTTCGAATTGCCCATAATCTCATTATCGATCATTTTAGAAAGGAAAAACAACTAAATACTTTTTCCAACGATCAATATGATGCGGATGTATTTAACTCAAAGAGGTTTGCGGATAAAACAGTGGAAGAAGAGATTATTCATGATCAGATAGAAGCTGATGTACGTACCCTTATTGACGAATTGCCTGATGACCAAAAACAGGTTGTGCTATTGCGACATTACGCCGGCCTGAGCTTTAAGGAGATTGCAGACCAAACAGGTGTAAGCATTAACACGGCGCTGGGGCGCATGCGTTATGCACTTATTAACCTGCGAAAATTGATTGAGGAGAAAAATTTATCCCTTACAGTAAAATAAGATATGTGAAATTGGGATGAATATGCATTGAAATCTAATTACAATGCATATTCATCCCAAGAAACAACATGTTCACACCATCTTTATCAGGTTTAATCAAAAGCAACATACTAATTCATTATTCCGGGCGTTACTTAAATGATTTGTAACTTAAATTTTAATTGATGCCTATGAATAATAGCTCTACTTTTTTGTATGTAAGGAACGACTTTAATAACAGTGTGAATATTGAAGATGATCCTTTGAAATTAC
>JBEPYD010000608.1:0-2619 GCA_041641575.1 Bacteroidales bacterium | reverse complement strand
ACTAATTGCCGGGTGGCGGGGTGGCCTTATTACCATTCTTCTTATGTTTTTTACTCCCCGCTTTTTAGGTCACACCTGGAATAATCCCAAGGATATTCCTTTTGCAGCAGCCTATATTTTTGCATTGTATTTTATGGCCCGCTTCCTTAAAAACTGGCCCCGGACCTCCTTTAAAAACCTTGCCCTTATTGCCCTGGGAATAGCAGCCTCTATCAGTATCAGAATTGGAGGATTATTGCTCATTGCCTATCTTTTTATGTTTTCCGGGTTGTTTTACCTCTATTTTTTCCGCTTTAAGCATGCTTTTGCCCAACCCAATTTGAAATTTGCCGGAGGTATTCTTTTGCAATTGATATTTGTAAGTGTTTCTGCATATCTGCTGGGAATTCTCATTTGGCCTTATGGGTTAGTGAGTCCGCTTAAAAATCCCATGGAGGCACTTGATCTTATGACAAATTTTTCTATCTCCATCCGGCAGTTATTTGACGGCGATATTATCTGGTCGAACAATGCTCCCTGGTACTATACCCTGAAGTATCTTGGAATTTCATTACCATTGATTGTTTTGACAGGACTGGTGTTTTTCATGGTTTCTGCCGGTATAATGCGAGGTCGTGTAAAGGGATACCTGAGTTTTATGTTGATTTTTGCTGTGCTTTTTCCTATCGTTTATATCATCTATAAGCAATCAAATGTTTATGGGGGATGGCGGCATTCTTTGTTTGTTTTTCCACCTCTTGCCGTACTTTCGGGCAGTGGATTAGCTTTATTTTTTAATTTCTTTAAGAAGGATGTCGTTCGTTGGGGAATAGGCATTGCCATGATCTTACTGGCTTTTCATCCTGTTCGGCATACCATTGTGAATCATCCGCATCAGTATATTTACTACAATGAGCTGTTTGGAGGTGTAGATAATGCCATGGGAGAGTATGAAATGGATTACTACTACCATACCTTACGAGCTGGTTCAGAATGGTTAAAGGAAAACCGCTTAAATAATCTGAACGAAGGCGAAACCAAAATTGTTGCTGCCAATGCCTGGAATAACTATTTTTTCAGAGAGAATGAAAATGTAAAGTCTATTTATGCACGTTATTATCAGCGGGGGAACAGCAATTGGGATTACATGATTGTTGCCAATGCTTTTTTGAATCCTTACCAGCTGGAAAAAGGAATTTGGCCCCCGGAAAATACCATTCATACCATAGATATAGATGGTGTTCCCGTTTGTGCCATTATTGAGCGTGAAAATTTAAATGATTATTATGGATTCCAGGCATTGGAAGAAAGAAATTTTAACCGTGCCATACCTTTGCTGATACAGGCGGTTGAAGAGCAAAAAGCTAATGAGGTAGCCATGCTCAACCTGTCAAGGGCATATATAGAAACAAGACAATTCGATAAGGCTATTGCTACAGCAAAGCAGTGCCTTAAAATATATCCGAATTACGACCGTGCCTTAAATTACCTTGGGATTGCTTACATGAACAAAGGTGATGGAAACAATGCCGTTGCAGCATTTCGAAGAATAATACAAGTGAATTATAAATTTGTTTCTGCTTATCATAGCATAGGTCTCATTTATATGCAAAATAATAATTTTGAAGTGGCCCTGGATTATTTTAACCAGGCTATTGAGATTAATGGCCGCTATGCTCCTCCTTATTTTGCTGCAGCTGAGGTGCTCCAGAAACTTGGCCGCAGCGCCGATGCACAGCGATACCTGCAAGCCGGGCAGCAGCTTCAATAAACCCACAGAATCTTCATGAACGATATACGTACACTTATTTCAGCGCAACTGCCCGGAACCCAACACCAGAAAATCATTGATAAAATCCTTAACAGAGAGCGTTTGCTTACTGATGAAGGGCTTGCATTATATACTGATATGCCATTAGCTCTACTTGGTGTTCTTGCTAATTACAAAAGAGAAGAGATAAACGGCAATATTGTTTATTATAACAAAAACTTTCACCTGGAGCCTACCAATATCTGTATCTATAGTTGTAAGTTTTGTAGTTATTCACGCAAAAAAGGGGAGGAAGGTAGCTGGGAATATTCCACTGATGATATGTTGGCATTGGTGAAGGATTTCAGTAAAAAAGATGTTACAGAGGTGCATATTGTTGGAGGTGTGCATCCGCACAGGGATGTTCATTATTATGCCAGCTTGTTAAAGCAGATCAGGGAGGTTAATCCAAACCTGCACATCAAAGCGTTTACGGCAGCTGAAATAGACTTTATGATAAAAAAAGCCCGTATTACACTTTCTGAAGGCTTTGCTTTGCTTAAGGAAGCCGGATTAGGTAGCATGCCGGGGGGTGGAGCAGAAATTTTTAATTATGAGCTCAGGGAGAGAATCTGTCCTGAAAAAACCGGAACAGACCGATGGCTTCAAATACATCAACAGGCCCATGAATCCGGAATTCCATCTAATGCCACCATGTTGTATGGTCATTTAGAAACCTATGCCCACCGAATTGAACATATGGCAAAGCTTCGCGCGCTTCAGGATGAAACAGGGGGCTTCAATACTTTTATTCCTTTAAAATATCGGATGAAGAATAATTTTCTGGGTATTACAAAGGAAACAAGCATGATGGAAGATTTGCGCAACTT
>JBEPYD010000607.1:0-2620 GCA_041641575.1 Bacteroidales bacterium | reverse complement strand
TTTCAGTTTCAGAACGGATCCCAACCGCTTGCGCCAGATATTGATAAATCTGATTGGAAATGCCATTAAATTCACGGAAAAAGGAGAAATAAAATATGGTTATTCCATTTTAGAAGATGATTCCATCGAGTTTTATGTTAAAGATACGGGCATAGGTATGCGTAAGGAAGATTTAAAAAGAATTTTTGAAAGGTTTATGCAAACCACACAAACCATTACCCGCGGATATGGGGGTACAGGTCTGGGTCTGGCCATATCAAAAAACCTGGTGGAAATGATGAATGGTAAATTGCAGGTTGAATCTGAAAAAGGTGTGGGATCAGAGTTTTCTTTTATTTTTCCATTAACCGACCCCTTTTTTGGTTAGACGTTCATTCTTTTTGAAACTTCTCAGGTAATACTTCCTTAATTAGATTTAGTATTTTATCAATACTAAAAGGCTTTGTGAGCAGGCTGGTAAAACCTGCCTCCTTAAAATCGTCGAAGAACATTTGCGGGTTATGCGCGGTGAGGGCAACCACAGGAATTTTGTTTTTTGGTTCAGGCAGATTCTCGCGTATATAAATGGTGGTTTCCAAACCATTCATAACTGGCATTTCAATATCCATAAAAACTATATCAAAGTCTATTTTATGTATTGCTTCAAGCGCAGCTTTTCCATTTTCCGCATCCTCTATTTCGCAACCAATTTCTCTAAATATTTCACCAAGTAACAGCCTGTTGGTAAAAATATCGTCTACCACAAGAATTTTTATGTTGTTTTTCATTTCTAATGGAATAAGGAAACTAACCTAAATCGTTAAGTGTTTTAATGATTTTTAAGCTTCTGATTTCAACTTTTGATCCATCCAAATCAATTATTTTATCATGCTTAAATTCTGTTAATGTTCGAATCAGGCTTTCCTTTGTAGTGCCGGCAATTTCAGCAAGTTCCCTGCGGGTAAGAGGGAAAACAAAGCTTTCGCTTTCATAAACAACTTCTGAAAAATATAGAATCATTTCTGCAATTCTTCCGGGTAATTGCTTTAGTGTTTGCCCCATGAGTTTATCAAAAACAAACAATCCCTGGTTGCTAATACTTTCAATTAGTTTTATGGCGTAAGCCCCGTTGCCCATCAATATCTCATGAAAGGCATCAATGTCAATAAAAATGATTTCAGAAGGCTCAATTGCTGCAGATGAGTACTGGTGAATATCTTTCCCAAATATTGACATTAAGCCAAGGTAGTTACCGGGTTTTTCGATGCGCAGAATAATATTTTTCATATTCCTGCCCTCTTTATACACCTTTATCAACCCACTTTTCACTATCATTATGTGAGAAGTTCTGGTATCCTGCTTAAAAATAACATCCCGCTTGTTGTAGGAAACAACATTACTTTTCCTCCCTATAAGATCAAGCTCATCGGCAGTTAATAATTCATAAAAAGGAATTTGATCTCCCTGTATCATTTTTATACCTGTGAATATAAATTATTGTATAAATAATAAAACTCAACATAAAAGTAGTAAAAAATATGGCTATCCCAATAAATATCTGCCAATGATGATATATATCATCCTAAAAGGGTAACAAATGTCATTAAGAGGAAAAGGATATATTTTATGTTTGCATCTATCTTTACAACAATGACTTATAGGGAAAAGTAAATTGATTAGATATTGAAAAAAAATATAACCGAAATTTGTAAACCACGTACATAAACCTGTTTAAAATAATATTATGATGAACATTGAAAAAACGGCCACAATTCTAGTTATAGATGACTCCACCACAAATGTGGTATTGTTGGAGGCCATTTTAAACGGTAAAGGCTACAGAATTGAAACAGCGCTTAATGCCACCGAGGCATATCAGTTGATTGAAAAGCAAAAGCCTGATCTTATTCTTCTGGATTTGCTGATGCCGCGCATAAACGGATACGATTTTCTCGAGAATATAAAAGGGAGAAAAGAAACCAAAGATATACCCGTGATTGTAGTATCTGCAGTTACCGATTCTGAAAATATAAAACGCACAATGAATATGGGAGCAGAGGATTTTATTAAAAAACCGGTAGATATTCAAAACCTCATTACAAAAGTAAATAATGTGCTGAATACTTAATTTATAGTTTGCAAATTATAAACAATCAGAAAAACCAGGTTTGGATATGGGGGAATTGCCAGAGCATATTAAACAACAGGAAATAAAAGCAGTACTTAACAAGTATACACTCAAAGAGATTAACAATCTTTTTAATGAGATAGATAATAAAATAATTGCTATTCTGGAATGCTCAAGTGAAGATTTTCTTTCACTAAACACACGATTTAAAGAATTCCATGCCGACTCAAAAAGCCTGGATAACCTAACACAAAAGCTGTTTAATCTGATAAAACCAGACAATAACAAGCATATCCTTGACTCCCTTAAAAAAATTCACCAGGCACTTCTAATTCATAAAGAAAGAAATGGTGCAGGATATACCCAGTTGGCAAATTACCTGCAGGATTTATCTGAGAGCTTGCGCAACCTTCAAATCCCTCTTAAAAACTATAAACAAAATCTTTCTACCTTTAAATTAATTGAAGCGAATTTTTCCATGAAAAACATCATGGAAAACTCTGATAAAAATAA
>JBEPYD010000606.1:0-2636 GCA_041641575.1 Bacteroidales bacterium | reverse complement strand
AAATTTGCAGGACTATCAGAAATTATTTTAATATGTAATTGTTTTTTTACAGGATTTGGGAATGCTGTAATCTCCACACCTTCAATTTCTGCATTTTGCCGGGTAAATGGTTGAAGAAATCCGGGTGTAAGATGATAATTGCCGGAATAATCAGATTTACTCACTGTTGTACCCACAATATATTGTATTGAGCCAATGGTTCCCTCCCAGCTAACTCCTGTAGCACAAATGGAATGACGCTTTAGCGCAAACTGTGCGTGGACAGAAATGATGCTGAAGATACCAAAGAGAAAGACTGCTATAGCAAAGGGTTTGTTCATAACCTGTTAATAACTCCCGGAGGCATCAAATATAAAACATTTCAGCATAATAGAAAATGGATTTATCTGTTTTAAATTATTTAGAATGAATCTATTCTGTAACAAGAATTGGAAAGAAAAAGAAACATTTTCTCAGCCCGACAGGTTTAACTTATTTTAACGCAAAATTTTTACTGTTAGAAACATTTGTTTGTACTTTTGATCGTTATATACTCACAACAAAAGCATTGGCATACATCTGCTTTAAAATTAGCATCATAAAATGATAATCATTTCCTTATAAAAAGAACAGCATGAAAAAATTTATCGCAATTACAGGTATCGTGCTTATATCTGTTTTGGTATTTACTGGATTTAAAGATCGTGATTTTCAGCTCATTAAAAACCTGGATATTTACTATACGCTCTTCAGGGAGTTAAATATGTATTATGTTGATGAAACCGATCCTGAAGAGCTCATTGAGAAAAGTATTGAAGGAATGCTGAATTCGCTCGACCCTTATACCACCTATATTTCTGAGAAGGATCTGGATAACTTCACCTTTATGACGACGGGTGAATACGGAGGCATTGGCGCCTTAATCCGGCCTGGTGATGAGCACGCAATAATCTCGGATCCATACGCGGGTTTTCCGGCTGCAAAATCCGGACTAAAAGCAGGGGATATTATCCTGAGCATTGATGGTGTAAAAACCAGGGAAAAATCATTATCCGAGGTAAGTGATTTGCTAAAAGGCAAACCGGGCACTCTTGTAGATATAAAAATAAAGCGTCCGTTTATAAAGGATTCCATTGCATCTTACAGCATCGAAAGAGAAAAAATTACAATATCAAATGTGCCTTATGCAGGTCTGCTTACAGATGAAATTGGATATATCCGCCTGATGAATTTTACATCGAATGCGGGGAAAGAAGTAAAAGACGAATTGCAAAGACTGAAAGATGATGGCGCTGAGAAAATAATACTGGATTTAAGAAGCAATCCCGGAGGATTGTTAATGGAGGCTGTGAATGTATCAAATTTATTTATCGAAAACGGTGAAGAAATTGTAAGCACAAGAGGAAAGGTAGAACAATGGGATGCGACATATTCAACAACCAGGCCTGCTGTGGATACAGAAATTCCCCTGGTAGTGTTGGTGAGCAGAGGCTCAGCCTCGGCATCGGAAATTGTGGCAGGATCTATGCAGGATCTTGACCGTGCAGTTATTGTTGGACAACGTACTTTCGGGAAAGGCCTGGTACAAACAACACGCCCCCTTTCATATAATGCACAACTTAAGGTAACCACAGCTAAATATTACATACCCAGTGGTAGATGTATTCAGGCTTTGGATTATACCCACCGGAATGAAGATGGCAGCGTGGGTAATATTCCTGACTCCCTCATAAGTGAATTTAAAACGCGTAACGGACGCAAAGTTTATGATGGTGGTGGTATAAAGCCCGACGTATCCGTTGATCCTGAAAGTTTTAGCAATATTTCTTTAAGTCTTTACACGAAAAATTTCATTTTTGATTTTGCCACACTTTACACAGCTACTCATCCTGAACCTTTAATGCTGGATAGTTTTAGTGTTAATGATGATATATACCTTAGTTTTGTTGCATTCCTGCAGGGGAAAGATTTTGATTATCAAACTTCTAGTGAGAGTATGTTGGACGAACTGATTAAAACGGCAAAAAAAGAAAAGTACTATGCAATTGCAGAAGATGAATTTGCTGCACTTAGGGAAAAAATAGCCCACGATAAAGACAAAGACCTGCTTACATTTTCAGATGAGATTAAACAATTATTGCTGGAAGAAATTGCAGGCAGGTATTACTATCAGAAAGGAAAAATTAAAGCATCGTTGCGGCATGATACCCAACTGGCAACAGCCATTGAAATTATAGAGGATGAACAGCGGTACAACAAAATTCTTACGGTGCAAAACCATAACAAAAGCGCAATGAAGTAAGAATAAGAATTACGTAATGAAAAGAATTATTAGCCCGGTAAATTACCGGGTTTTTTTATCCTCCGGCAAATGGGGGAATAATCATTATTTTATCACCACTGGAAATATTTTCAGATTCTAACGCCTGTTTTCCATTAACAAAATAGGTGCGTTGTAAATGCTTAATCTGCGGATAATCTTTATGAAGCAATTCAGCAAGGGCAGCAAGATTTTTAACGCCTTTATAACTTGCTGAATATTTATCAGTTTTATCCCTGAAAATTCCATTAAATTGAACTTCTATTGCCATATTTATAAAGATTTGGAAATTAAACATCAGCAGGGGTAAAAATGTTTAATTCCGGATTATCCCTGG
>JBEPYD010000605.1:0-2650 GCA_041641575.1 Bacteroidales bacterium | reverse complement strand
CTTGTGGTTATTCCAAGCCCTGGAATTCGATGTTAATGGAGCAACGAAAAATGCCCTCCACACGCTTGCTTCCTCCATGGTCTGAATAACCGCCACAAGTTACAAACTTGCGGCAGGATGCAAAGGGAACTGAAACCCGATGGATATGCTTTTAATTTTGCCCTTAACTTTTCAGTAATTTAATCCAAATGCCCAAAGTGGGATTACATTTTGGTAACCAAATTCAATATCATCTTTAACCACAAAAGATTTGCTGTTTTTCTCAATCTGTTTTTGCTGCTTATTTTTGCCCCCCAATTCAAAAATATAATCATCTATCATAAAATCGGCTCTTTTGGAGGATACTACCTCATTTTTAATACGCATTTGGTTAAAGAAGAATGTTTCTCTTATATTTCCTGTATCCGAGTTATCTCCTACCAGGTTAAATATGATATTGGTATTGTTTAAATATACTTTGTCTACCTTTCCTAATCCCCGAATACCACCTGTATTGTTCCTTAACTGGATGATAAGCCCTGCTTTTTCCATATATGAAAAATAGTCATCTAAAGAATTCCTGCTCACACCAATTATCTCTGCAATTTTAGAAAAGTTGGGTTTAAAAGGTACACTTTCAGCAATTATGGAAAGCAATCTTTTCAGTTTGCGTGCCGTACCCATATTCAGGTTGGCGTATTGCGGTATGTCTGATTCTATCGTTTGTACGATGATCTGGCCCATGCGTAAGTCCAGTTCACTTTCATTTCCAAAGGGATAATATCCGCGTTTCAAATAGTCATGAAACAGCGGTAAGGGATGCTTTATATTTTTTAGCTTTACCTCATTATTTATGATTTCATTTAAGGAATAAACGTCTGCATCAAGACGATGAAAGTATTTTAAATACTCCCGGAATGAGAGACCCTGTAATTTGTAAATTATAGCCCGCCGGCTTAAATCAGCAGAGCCTTTGAGGATCTCAAGCACAGATGAGCCCGTGAATACAACTTTTAAAGAAGGATAGGAATCATAAATATTTTTTAATTCCTGTGACCACTCTGCATATTTATGTATTTCGTCAATGAATAAATATTCGCCTGCATTTTTATAAAACTCATCTGCTAAATCTAAAAGTTTATTTTCGCCAAACCAGATGTCATCAGCTGAGACATATAATGCTTTTTTATTATTCAGGTTTTCTTTAATGTATTGCAGAATCATAGTGGTTTTACCCACACCCCGGGCACCAATTATCCCAATCATTCTGCTGTTCCACGCGATATTTTGGTACAGATACCTCTTGAAATCTGTAGTAGTATATTCCAAAAGCGTTTCAAACTTTTGATAAAGTGGTCTCATTTTATGAATTTTCTTCAAATATACAAAATGCACAACAAATTGAGCAAAATTCTGAAAAATTGCTCAATGGAAAGTGCAAAATCTTAGTCAACTGTGACGAGGCACCAAAAATTGCGGCTTTTTTACTTGAGAGAATTATTCCTGACTGACCCCAAGCATCTTTTTGAATAACTGGATGGCTTCTGTAAGGTTTTTAATGTTATCGACAGTCAGATTCAGTTTTTCTTTGGCCTCTTTCATCTTGAAATAAGCAGGCTTTTTTTGTACAAATTGCAATATGCGGGCAAAGGTTTCAGACTGATAGAAAGGCGAAGTTTGATTTGAAATAAAGTACATGGAAAGTGTTTCTCTTTTAAGAATGATTTTTTCCACTCCCAAACGGAAAGCCAGCCAACGAAGCCTTACCACATTAAATAACTCAAGTGTTTGTGGCGGTATGGCTCCAAAACGATCGCGTAAGCGCACACCAAATTCCTGCAAATGTTCTTCGTTATCAATATTATCGAGCTCCCGGTAGAGATTTATCCTTTCAGAAACATTCCGGATGTAATCCTCCGGGAAAAGTACTTCAAGATCCGTATCAATGTTGCAATCGGTTACGAAAATTTCATCTTTATCATCTTCCGCTGATGCAGGGGATTCTGTTTCAAATAAATTCTGGAATTCACTGTCCTTTAATTCCTGCATGGCTTCGTTCAGGATGCGCTGGTAGGTTTCAAAACCAATATCGGAGATAAACCCGCTTTGCTCGCCACCCAGGAGGTTTCCGGCACCGCGAATATCCAAATCCTGCATGGCAATGTTAAAGCCGCTTCCCAACTCACTGAATTCCTCAATGGCTTTTAACCTTCTTCTTGCCTCTGCAGTAACGGCCGTGAGCGGAGGGGCCAGGAGATAACAAAAGGCTTTTTTGTTGGAGCGTCCAACCCTGCCGCGTAGCTGATGCAGGTCGCTTAAACCAAAATTATGCGCGTTATTGATAATAATAGTATTGGCATTTGGTATATCAAGCCCGGATTCAATAATGGTGGTGGCGATAAGTACATCATAGTCGCCGGCAATAAATTCCAGCATTATTTTTTCCAGGTATTTGCCTTCCATCTGACCATGTGCCACTATGGTTTTTACTTTGGGCAATAATTTGTTTATAAGCAGTTCAATTTCTGCAATGCTTTGCACACGGTTATGAATGAAAAACACCTGTCCGCCGCGGGAAACTTCATAATCAATGGCTTCTGTAATAATTTCATTGTTAAAAGTAAACAGTTCCGTGATGATGGGGTGCCGGTTGGGTGGGGGCGTGTTGATA
>JBEPYD010000604.1:0-2651 GCA_041641575.1 Bacteroidales bacterium | reverse complement strand
CAGATAGTTTTTAACAAATCTAACCATTTTAAATGGATTTGATTGATTGTTATTAAGCTATAAGATAATATTGAATCCATCTAATCTTCTTCTTTTATTTTAGATAAAAACCTGATGCATTTTTTTATTTTAGCTATGGTATTCCAACAATGCCAAATAAGGATTCCCTTTTAAATTCAATAGTTTCGCAAACGCGGGTTCTGTTTTCATTCCTGCTTTTTTTAGCTCACGAATTTTTGCTTTAAATGCCTGACCTTTTTCTTCCAGAATCTGATGCTCTATTAGCATATGCCGGAAGGCATTTTGTTCATGCGTGGGGATGTTTTGTCCAAATATTTCGATATTGAAATTTTCCATCTTAAATGTGGCAATAATGGCTTCTAAACCATTATAAAAGGAGGTTCTAACATTAAAATCCTTGTACTTTTCAAAATTCCTCTCTAAAAAAAGGGTAAAGGCTTCGGAATCTGAACATTCACAGATAATATCGAGGTCACTTTCCGGCAAATCAATGTCTATGGGTATGGTACCTGCCAACAGGGGATGGTAGTCTCTTAAAATCTCAAATACCTGGAAGTGTTTTAGGACAGCATAAGCCTGTTTTTGCCTGGTATTTCCATGTTTCAGATATGCGATATTGTAAAAGTTCATTACCACATTAAAATAAAGTGAAATTCAATTTACACATTAAAGCTTGCAAATCATTCGCAAAAGTATCAGTTGTGAAATATTCTTTTACAAATTTTGTATGAATATTTTATTGCCTGCCTACTGATGCTGAATACACCTATAACTTTCTATTGTTAGTATCCTTCAATCTTTGCATTTTCCTTGTTATAATATTCCACATCGCTCATGGTTTCAGTTCTTTGCGATGGTAATTGAGGTATAATGGTAATGTCTCCTGTGGTCTCCAGTACAATGGCATCCAGGTCTGACAAGCGCGGAATTCCTTTGCTGCGGGCTGCTACAAAAAGCTCTTCCCTGGTTATGCGTTCCTTCCGGATAATGTCTTCAAATATTTCACCTTTATACAACAACAGGGTAGGGCGACTGGTCACCATTTTTTTAATGGCAGGATTTCGCACAGAAAGCCATGTTATTAGAAGTTGCAAACCAATAAGCATAAAAAATGCCACCGCACCATTTAATATGGGTACGTTCTTGTTAAGTACAACGGTTGCCAAAGATGAGCCTAACGCAACGGTAATTACAAAATCAAACGCGTTCATCTTTGAAAGGGTACGCTTGCCGGTGATACGCAGAAAAAATACCATGGCTAAATAGGCCATGATAGTGGAAATTACGATCCGTAAAAGGCTATCCCAGGAATTAAAAAACAGGTTTTCCATAAAAATTTGTTTAAAGGTGGTGTTTCTTTATAACCTTACGGAACAGCCTTTGTTTATTAAATATATCATAAAATACATTTAGTATGTCTGACGATAAAAATTCTGAAAAAAAAGATAATAACGAGGGACAAAAACAAAGCAAATGGCCACTCATTCTCAGCGGGATCATCCTTGCAGCTATTGTCATATCTTATTTTACCATTCCGGAAGTAAAATCTTTTTTTACGGAGGCCTGGGAGGTCCTTACCAGCGAGGATGAAGAACGCATATCTAGTTGGGTAGGAGAACTTGGTTTTTGGGGACCGTTTTTTATTGTACTTACCATGACGCTGCAAATGTTTCTAATTGTAATTCCTTCGCCTCTGCTAATGGTGGTTGCTGTTTTAGCTTACGGGCCCTATTGGGGCGTAGCCATTTCTATCCTGGCCATATTTGTGGCTTCCAGTGTGGGTTATGCCATTGGTAAGTACCTGGGAAAGGTAACCATTGATAAAATTATAGGGCACAAAAAGGAGAAAAAACTGGAGTTTTACGTAGAACGCTATGGCGTATGGGCTGTAATTATCACCCGGCTGGCGCCTATGCTTTCCAATGATGCCATAAGTTTTGTAGGTGGCATATTGCGCATGGGGTACTGGAAGTTTATTGGTGCCACAATGGCCGGAATAACCCCACTGGCCATATTGATAGCTTATTTTGGAGAAAACAACGACCGGTTAAAAAGTGGTTTGATCTGGACTTCCGTTGTAAGTCTGGTGCTTTTCATCATCTACATCATATATGATCATAAAAAGAACCCGGTGAACAAAGAAATGAAGAAGCAAAATTGAGGGAAGGATGAACCAAAGGTATTTGTTCTTTGGAACGAAAGAATGAGAGGCTTGAAGGTTTGTTTAAATATCAGCATCCACCTGCTCCACAAGTTTTTCCAAATCAACGGCTGATTCAAAAAATCCTTCCCACGCATCACCGCGTACAGCAATTCTTTCAGGAACGGTTTGTATGTTAAATGCTTCGGGCGACTGATACCAATCCATAGAATGTGTAAAACCTATTTTACGTTAATAGCGATTAAACTTTAAAAGACAACTATTTTAACCACCGGAGCTACCTATTAAAAATACTGCTATTTAGAATGAAACTAAATTTGCCCCCCCCCGTTATTATTTTTTTTTTTTCTTGACACATATTCGTTTATTATGTAATTTGCACTTGAAAGGTCATTGGGAACTGGCTGATATCGGGCTTATAATTTATGATCTTTGAACAGACTATTCCGATGGTATAATTAAGGAAGAT
>JBEPYD010000603.1:0-2652 GCA_041641575.1 Bacteroidales bacterium | reverse complement strand
CCGCTTTTTCATAAACAGAAAGAATATGATTCCCTGCATCCACGGCCATCATTATCACCGGATCGAGCAGGGAATGTATTTGATCTTTGTCCATCATTTTCTGTGGATAACCTTAACAACTGAATTTCTGGTGCAAAAGTAACGAATAAAAGGTTAAATCCATATTGCCTTAAAGGCTGCTATAGATAATTCCTTTCATTCGTCCACGGAATACACCCTTTACATCAAAAAAAACGGCAGGGGGATTCATCCGTTCAAGGAAATAGTCGTCGCCCAGAGAGACATACTCCCGGTGATTAACTGCCAGCACTATGGCATCGTAGCCTTTTCCCGGCTCGGAAACCAGGGAAATACCATATTCCTGTGCCACTTCTTCCGGACTGGCATATGGATCTGTAACTTCCACGGAAACGCCGTATGATTTAAGCTCTTTAACCACATCAATTACGCGGCTGTTGCGGATATCGCTCACGTTTTCCTTAAAAGATATACCCATCACCAGCACCCGTGCATTGTTCAGCACCTTATTGGCGGAAATCATTTTTTTAATCACCTGTTTGGCAATGTATCCTCCCATTGAATCATTAATAAACCGACCGGAATTTATAATTTGAGCGTGATACCCTAGTTTACGGGCTTTAAAACTCAGGTAGTAAGGATCTACACCTATGCAATGCCCACCAACCAGACCAGGGAAAAATTTCAGGAAATTCCATTTGGTTCCTGCAGCTTCAAGCACTTCATAGGTATTGATGTTCATCCTGTTAAAGATGATTGACAATTCATTCATAAAGGCGATGTTGATATCGCGCTGGGTATTTTCGATAATTTTTGCAGCTTCGGCCACCTTAATGGAGCTGGCTTTATGAATACCGGCTTTTATGATGCTTGCGTATACTTTTGCGACCACTTCGGCAGATTCTTCATCGCAACCTGAGGTTACTTTCGTGATGCGGGTGAGGGTATGCTCCTGATCGCCGGGGTTGATACGCTCGGGAGAATATCCAACTTTAAAATCGGTACGGTAGGTGAGGCCGGAGATTTTTTCCAGCACGGGAACACAGTCTTCTTCCGTGCATCCCGGGTACACGGTTGATTCATATACCACGTAATCTCCCTTTTTCAGCACCTTTGCCACGGTTTCAGAGGCCTTAATTACTGGTTCCAGATCGGGCATGTTGTAATCATTGATGGGGGTAGGTACAGCTATGATGAAAAATTTCGCCTCCCGCAATTTATCCAGACTGGCAGTGAATTCAATGTCAGTGCCTTCAAATGCTTTGGTATCTAATTCCTTGCTGGGGTCAATGCCTTTTTTCATTAACTCCACCCTGTCTTGCCTTATATCAAACCCTATCACTTTCATGGTGCGGGCAAATTCCAGGGCAATGGGTAGCCCAACGTATCCCAGCCCAAGTACGGCCAGTTTTTCTTCTTTTTTCAATAATTGCTCTAACATTTTTATCAGGTATTTATTTGTTAAGGAAGGGATGTTGTTCCCCTGATGGTCTTTTAATTTTTGCGTTGCGAATCTGGTAAACAGTATCAATAGAAGGACGCGATTCTTTTAAACGGTATCCCTGACCCGAGAGAATATGTTGATATGTTTGCGTGTGCAGATCGGTGAATCCTCCGCTAAATTCAATCTCTTCACCTTCCACCTTAATGGAGCGGAAGGTTCGCTGACCCCGCGCCTGCACTTCTGCAGGCACATCATTGATGTCGATGCTGAGAAACCACCGGACACGTGCTTTTCCCAGTTGCATAAACCCGGCCGCCTTGTGATCTTCAAGCAAATGCACATCATTAACCTCTGCCGGTCCGAATATCCATTGCAGCATATCAAAAAAATGCACCCCAATGTTGGTGGCAATACCGCCTGATTTCTGAATGTCGCCTTTCCAGGAAATATCATACCAGTTTCCGCGGCTGGTAATGTAGGAAAGGTCTATGTCATATATTTTATCTGGATCAGCTTTGGCAACTTTTTCTTTAAGCGCAATAATGGATGGGTGCAGGCGCAATTGCAGCACATTGTACACGTGCTTACCTGTCTCTTCTTCAATTTCCTGCAATGCATCAATATTCCACGGATTTAATACCAGCGGCTTTTCACAAATGGCATCTGCCCCACTGCGGAGTGCAAAACGGATATGTGAATCATGGAGATAATTGGGGGAACAGATACTCACATAATCAATCTGGTTTCCTTTTCGCCGCAGTTTATCAATGTGCCTGTCGAAACGTTCAAATTCCACGAAAAAATCCGCCCCGGGAAAATAGCTGTCTATAATGCCAACGCTGTCACATGGATCAAGGGATGCCACCAGGTTGTTCCCCGTATCTTTTATGGCTCTCAGGTGCCTTACAGCAATGTATCCGCCCACGCCGATGATCGCAAAATTCAATGGTTGTGTCATTCTTATTTGTTAATTTTTTGTAACAATATTATTCTCTAATTTATACTTCTCTTTACTCTCAGGGCAAATGGCCGTGCCATTGTCATCAAAGGATAGTTTGTGGCCATATTCACTCATCCAGCCTTTATGCACTGCAGGATTGCCTACTACCAGTGCATATGCCGGAACATCGCGGGTAACAACAGCCCCTGCGCCAATAAATGCAAACTTTCCCAGTGTTATGCCACATACA
>JBEPYD010000602.1:0-2652 GCA_041641575.1 Bacteroidales bacterium | reverse complement strand
TGTGCCAAACATTACACTTACTTATGCATCAACATATTAACCAGCTAAATGAAAGGTAAATATTAATGAAATGTGAACGAATTTGAAACACTGGTGTACGTTTTCGCACATTCTAAAAAATAACAAATATGAAACCAGAGATCCTGCTTTGGATTTAGTGGGGAATTTTCTTTTGAAGTTATACAAAAGTTATTTTACTCCAAAAAACGGATTTCGTGAGAGATCATTCAGCTTTTAACCTTTGATTTTAGAGTTTGCTTTCAATAGCTTTATTAGGCATAATACCTTTATACCCCCTTACTCTTTTCCCACATAAAAAACCATTCAGGGAGGTCCTTTATTGAAATACCACCGAGGCCTGGGGGTATTTCGCCCTTATTTTTCATTTCTTTGGAATTCTCGATCATCCATTCTATAAAATCCGTAAAAGCTTTGCGTTCTTTATCATCCCAATTATTCCTGGTAAGCCCCTTGGCAGTTTGCTGCTTGTAAAAGCCCAGGATTTCAGAATTCAGATGATGTACCAGTTCAGGTTGGTTATCTTTTAATTTAATTAATTCAGTATCAAAATCTTCAATCCGCTGTTTCCAGTCATCAGGATATTCATCTTTGAGTGCTGCAATGTACCAGGCCCTTATTTCATGATACATCTTCATGTGCTTTTCAGCAAAAACGGGATGCTTAAAACGAATTACCCCATCAAGTGCCTCAAGTGTAATTATTTCCTGCGTGTAAGCTTCTAAGTCATTCATCAAAGAGATGTTTTTTTATAATTATACGGCTACTTTCCCTTTTATATGAGGATGTGGATCATAGTTCTCCAGGTTAAAATCTTCAAATTTGAAATCAAATATGTTTTTTACATCCTTATTTAACTTCATGGTTGGTAATGGTCGTGGATCGCGGGATAACTGCAATTTTACCTGCTCAAAATGATTCTTATATATATGAGCATCCCCGAAAGTGTGTATAAATTCACCTGCCTCCAAACCGGTTACCTGCGCAACCATGAGTAAAAGTAGTGAATATGAGGCAATATTAAAAGGTACACCTAAAAAAATATCTGCACTGCGCTGGTATAACTGGCAGGACAAGGTTCCATCAGAAACATAAAACTGAAAAAGGATATGGCAGGGAGGAAGCGCCATTTGCTCAATATCAGCAACATTCCAGGCACTTACCAGGTGCCGGCGGGAGTCCGGATTTTTCTTGATCTGCTCAATCACCTGGGTAATCTGATCGATATGACCTCCTCTCCCATCAGGCCATGAACGCCATTGATGTCCATAAACAGGCCCAAGTTCGCCATAATCGTCAGCCCATTCATCCCAAATGGAAACATTGTTTTCTTTTAAATACTGTATGTTTGTATCCCCTTGTAAAAACCATAGCAGCTCATGTATGATACTGCGTAAATGAAGCTTTTTGGTAGTAAGTAAAGGAAAACCCTCGCGCAAATCTGTGCGTAACTGATAGCCGAATACACTACGGGTACCCGTGCCGGTACGATCAGTTTTATCTGTACCCTTTTCCAGAACATGAGAAACTAAATCAAGGTATTGTTTCATATCTTAAAACATTGGTATATTAAATATTATCGGAAAAAATGATTCATACGTTTATGTTATATTGACCTGCCAATAAACAGTAATCATTTTATATTAGCGAAGATAAAAAATGTTTATTTATTAGTTTTCCTGAATTCTCATAGATTTTATCTGCATATGCAGGAAGGGCTTAAAATAAGCTTTGCAGCATGTTATTATCTTTTAATAAGTTATTAACAATACACAAGCCAATAAAATTAATTGCTATTTTTGTTTCTTACTGCTTATACCATTGCTATGAATAAAGTAGCACGTACAATCCTGATAATTGCCGGCATTCTTCTTTTGCTATATGCCCTTTGGACTTTTAAAGTAATAGTTACTTATGTGCTATTATCTTTAATTTTTTCCCTGCTGGGGCGCCCCATTGTTGATATGTTGGGGAAAATAAGGTACAAAAAATTTCATCTTCCCAAATCGTTGCGCGCAGGCATGACCTTGTTACTGCTTTGGATGCTTTTAATTTCTTTCTTCAGGGTTTTTGTTCCCCTTATTGCCCTGGAAGCAGATCAGATTTCCCGCATAGACATACAGGCATTGTTCATCAAATTGCAGGAACCTTTGAACGAGCTTGAAGAATTCATTACAAATATTTCTTTCAGTTATGATGTTGACTTTTCTCTGGAAACCTACCTACGCCAACGAATCGGATCACTTATGAATGCTTCTCTTATTTCTGGCGTCTTCACAGAAATTGCCGGTTTTCTGGGAAATATATTTGTGGCAGCTTTTGCCGTAAGCTTTATCACTTTCTTTTTTTTAAAAGACGAGAAGCTTTTTGGAAATGCAGTACTTACCCTGGTGCCCTTAAAGTATGGCCAGGAAGTGCGCAGGGCTTTTAAATCGATACGGCACTTACTCATGCGCTATTTTATTGGACTGGCCCTGCAGGTTACAGGTATCATTTTACTGGTTACATTTGGGCTAACAATGGTGGGCATTGGCTTCAGGCATGGACTGGTAATTGGACTAATTGCCGGAATAATGAATGTGATACCTTACATAGGACCTTTGATAGGCACCTTCATTGGCGTTTCCATGGGTT
>JBEPYD010000601.1:0-2658 GCA_041641575.1 Bacteroidales bacterium | reverse complement strand
CACTTATATATTTTTTTTGGCACTTTCAAAAAAAAACAATACGTTTGAATTGTTAACGAATATTTATAAAGAAAAGCAATATTAACCCGAAAGAAAAAGGCAGGAATAACCTTCATAAACGATTGGTAAACCGTACGGGTTATCCTGCCCGGCTCTCTTTCACAATTTAGGAAAGGAGGTGAGGTGACAAAGATAAAAGAAATAAAATAATTAAGAATGTGTAAGTTAAATTTTAATATTATGATAAAACAATTTTTTGGAATTATTGGAGCAATTTTCTTTGTTGTTGTAATGATCTTTAATGCTAATATACAATTTAATGCAAATGCAGGAGAGCTTTCTGAGACTACATTGAAAAATATCGCGGCATTAACAATAGCTAATAGTGAAACACCTCATGTTTGGTGTCCTTCTGCGCCAGATGAAATGTGTGTGATGGATGGAGGCTTCTATCATGATTATGATGAACCCTATTAATAAATAGAGGAAGTATTTTTGAGAGGTTGTAAAGTTACAATCTCTCAAAAACATTCATGGTTGTTCAATGCAATGTAATATCAAAGGGTATAAAAGACTAATAACAAAAGTATTAAGGTGACACTATATAGTTTATTGAACTTTCATAATTGGTTTAGCAAGAATATTTAAACTACCTGCCATAATATTGCTTTAAGAACGTATTTTTAATAAATATTTGTATTATTAGGTAGATTGTCTTATAGATAATAATTCGTAAATATGAAAAAAATAATTCATTATCTCATATTATTATCCATATTGTCCTGCACTAATAAAAGTCATATGGATTTTGAAAATAATATTGACTTAAAAGGTGACGATATGCCCATAAACAATGTGAGATATTTTGGATACCACAGATTAGTTACAATTATGGATTCTTTAATGCTAACAAAAAATATTTATGATAAATCAAAAGTATTTGATTTGGTTAACATCAAAGATTTTTCACACGTTGCCTCCTTTGGTGATATCGGTAGAGGGCCCAAACAGGTTGTTAGACCTGGTAGTATAATTGTAAATGAATCTTCAAAGAAGATATATGTATTGGATTTAGGGCGATATCAATTTTTTGAATTACAAATAAAGAAGAAATATGAAGAAAGTATTTTTTCAAAATCAGACATTGTTTTTGAAAAGAAATTCGAGCCTTATGGGAGCATAGATTTTTTTAATGATTCAACGCTTGTTTTCAGTGGAAATACCGGTGGGCATTTAATTTATTTAGCCAATAAAGAAGGAGAATTAATTGATATGATGGGTAGCAAATTTTATGAAAAGACAATGAAAATGCACGAATTTGCATATGCTGATGCTACCACTTCAGAAATTGATGTTAAACCTGATGGAACAAAGATCATTGTAGGCTATCGTTTATTTGACAGACTTATTTGTTTGAATAAAAATGGTGAAACTATTTTTGATATTGAAGGAGATGATTTAGATCCAAATATTGAAGATCGGCTGGTAGGAGAAGTAGGTTTTACATCACGAGGACTTCCTAAGGCTTATTTAAGGTTAAGATCGACAAATAATCATATATTCGCCTTATATGGTGGAAGAAAATTAAATAATAACAAAGATCATATTAGCAGTCACGGAAAAACTATACGTATATTTGATTGGGAAGGTACTCCTGTTATGAAAATAAATTTGGATTATGAAATCTTTGATTTCATTATAGATCACGAAAATCAAAGATTTATTTGTTTTTCTCATGCTAGTGAGAATCCTTTTATAGTATACAAATTTCCCGATAATTTAATTGACTAATTTAGTAGCTATGGGAATAAGGATTAATATTATAATATCTAAAATTATTCTTGTTTTAATACTCTTCTCATTTAGTTTATGTAATGACTCGGAAAATTCTGAATTAGGAGACGAAGTCACAAATCGTATTGGGGATGTAATTAAAATACCAAATGTTACTCAGGTTCTATTTAATGATTCACTATATGATAATTTCAATATTGGAATATCAAAAATTAAAATAATTACATATATCTGGGGAGATTGTCATGTTTGCATTTCGGATATAAGGAAATGGGAGCCAATGATTAAATACGCCAATACATTAGAAAACATAGATATTCTGTTCGTTTTATTCGTTACTAATATTGAATACTTTAAGAATAATCTTTATATAGAAGAAATGAAAAACATACCTTTAATAATTGACAAAGACAATAATTTTATTACAGTTAACAATATTCCTTTTGAACAAAAGCATCTTCAGACTTTTCTATTAGATTCTAACAACAAAGTAATATTGGTTGGTAACCCATGTTATAATGAAGCAGTTGAAAACCTTTATAGGGTGGAAATTGAGAAAAGGATAACTAACTAATTATGCAAATGTTATGATATTAGACTAGATCTTTTCAGCTTTAATTATTCTTAAACGGTCTTATGTGAACTTAGATTCAGTTCCTTTAAAATAGCTATTTTTCGGCTAAGCTGCTAAAAAATCATCAACATCGAATAATGTCCTGGCAAAAAATAAGCAAGAAATCTCACTACCCGTTGCTCTTTATCGTCATTTTCCTATTATCAATTTCTGTGCGCATTTTTCTCATGGAAATCTATTCCATCCCAAGCAATTCCATGGAAAATACACTCATGACAGGTGACGTAATT
>JBEPYD010000600.1:0-2664 GCA_041641575.1 Bacteroidales bacterium | reverse complement strand
GGCTTTTAAATGACAGCTATAAAAAAATACCTGATGATGAATTAAATGTTTTTATAGAATTTAATGATAAGCGTATTCATCTGCTTCAGTGGCATTATAAATCGCCGGCTCCTGACGAAAATATTCCGGGTCCGGTTGTTCGCTACCGCATGCCCAGGCTAAACAACGATCGGTTTAAATTGTATTTGGAAGTACAGGAAACCCCGGCATATAATTCCGAATATACCTTGTTGTTCTCTGCGGCTAAATCACCAGTTAATGAACTGGATCTATTAAATGCCTAGCACCTAAAGCAGGCTTACAATCTTCTTTATCAGGTCGTCTTTTGTTACCGGTTTGGCAATATAACCATCGCAGCCTGCATCCAGTGCTTTTTCTTCATCAAGGCTGAGGGCGAATGCAGTAACGGCCAGAATGGGAACATCTTTCTTTTTCTCCTTAATGGCAGTTGCTGCTTCCATACCGTTCATTTTTGGCATTTTTAGATCCATTAATACCATGTCAAATTCCTTTTGCTCCACCTCCTCAACTGCTTCTAACCCGTTTTTTGCCCATGTTAAGTTGGCACCTGTATCTTGTAAAATTGATTCCATCAGGTAATAATTTGAATAGATATCTTCTGCAATCAGAATGTTCATTCCATTTAAAGTATCCTTGTGCTTTTCCTGGAAATCTTTGGTGTTTTCCATCATTTCGTCCAGGGGATCCTCATTGGTTACAAGGCTGTCTTTTAGGGCAAGACTAAAGGTAGAACCCGTTCCGGGTGTTGAGGAAACTTCTATTCTGCCTCCCATAATTTCGGCAAGTGACTGGCATATGCTTAAGCCTAATCCTGCTCCCTGGGTAAGGTTATCGAGCTTATGAAAGCGGTTGAATATTTTTTCCTGCATCTGTTCCGAAATTCCTGTTCCGGTATCCTCAACATAAAAAACCAATTCATTTTTCTCCCAGTTTCGTGTAAAGCCCATCTCAACCTTTCCTGTAAGGGTATGTTTAAAGGCATTTGACACAAAATTTATGAGAATTTGCTTAAGTCTGATATTATCAACCTGAATTTTAAGCTTCATGCCACGCATGTCAAGTTTTTTGATAAAACGCACATGCTCCGGACACTGATCTTTGCATGTTTCATATACCGTGTCAATCAGTAACCTTATGTCGGTAACATCTTCATCGTTATACTCAAGCGTGCCGGATTCAAGTTTGGCAATATCAATAATATCGCTGATTAGGGTGAGTAACAAATCTTTTTGCCGCGAGATAATCCTGCTGATATGGGGGCGTTTTTCCTGGGGAATGTTATCCGAGGCAATCAGATCACTGAAGCCTACTATGGCATTGAGTGGGGTTCTGATTTCGTGCGACATATTAGCCAGGAAAGAAGATTTCAGCTGTTCACTTTCTTCTGCTTTTTCTTTTGCTGAAATAAGTTCCTTTTCATAACTTTTCTGACTGGTGATATCCTGAATGATGCCCGATAAGCGAACCACTTTACCCGCTTTATCTGTTTCATAAACACCTGTAAGGCGGCGGTATTGGGTTTCGTTGTGCCCGTTTTTAAGGGGAATTTCGAGGTCGATGACTCCGCCTTCATGTTTCCCCACCTGAATTATATTTATCACACGCAGGTAATCCTCTTCCATTAATATAAACTTGAAAAAAGATGTGTATTTCGAATTATTAATAGATTCATCTCCGCATAACATCAATGCCTCCAGCGATAGCGTAATTTTATCATTCAGAAAGTTGATGTTCCAGGCACCCATTTTTCCTGCTTCCATTGCTTTTCTCAGGTAGATTTCCCGTTCTTTCAGGGCAGAGGTTCTGCTGCTCACCTGCCTGCGTAATACAATGGCAAAAATAATAACAATGAGTAGTGCCGGAAATGTAAGTATAGCAGCAAGACGAAACCAAAATGGAAAATAGTTGGTGAAATTATTCTGATAACCTGCACGTGCATACTCATTGATCAATAAGGCATAAGGAGAACCCGGATTTTGTGCATAAGCGGTAAAAAGAGAGTCCATACGACCTTTAAGGCCAGAATTTGCCTCTTCATTAAACAGGATATTTAAACTGGTAGGATGATAATAGATCCCTGAACTTTTAAGATCAAAATGTTTGTTGTTTACATGCTGTAAAGAAGGGCCTGGCAGGGCATAAATGCTATCTGCTAAAAGGCTCATCAATCCCGCTTCGCGGGTGGGAAACCAAATGGTGTCAAAATGAAGGTTGAAAGGCAGGATATATTCAAGGAATTCCCCGGAATGTATATCATTACGCACCAGGCCAACTTTTTTGCCTGCAAGCTCACCCGGGCCTCTGAAAGCGGCGTCTCTTTCCAGATATAACTCACTCCATACAGTAATAAGAGGGAAAGGATAAACGTCAAATACCTCCAAATATCCTTCATTTATCCGTAACCCTGCAATAGCATCAATTTGATTGGCTTTCAGGGCGTCTGATAATTCACCTCTTGTGCCGGAAATAAGTGTAAAGGTAATGGATAAGTCCTGAGATATTTGCTTAAGAATATTTGGCACAAATCCTTTTGGAATACTTATTCCAGAAGTGTCTTTAAATCCTGATCTTACAGGAATTCCTACTATAAATTTTGATTTAGATTGGGATTTTACATTGTTTATGCTTTCCGGAATACCTGTT
>JBEPYD010000599.1:0-2672 GCA_041641575.1 Bacteroidales bacterium | reverse complement strand
ACAGCGCCGGCATAAAATTGCGAAATTTCCGGTCATCAGGAGGAGAGCAGGTTTCCTTTGCCATTACAAACAAAGAGAAACAATTTCTGATCAGGAAGCAGGTTTGCGACTCCATTGTAATACAAAATGAAATTCCCGACACAGTAGCCAAAACCTATCCCTGGGAAAAACGTTTCATGTGGACTTTCGACAATCTTGGCCCTGTTGTAATTCCTGCCAAAGGATTAACCATAAACCTGAATGCAGATACATATCCCTTATATCGTAAAGTAATAAACAGCCATGAAGGCCGTAAGCTTACCTATAACGATAGTACCGGGCAATATGCAGTAAATGGAGAAGTATGCCTTACCTATACGTTTACACAGAATTATTATTGGATGATGGGAGATAATCGCCACAGCTCATTGGATTCCAGGGGATGGGGTTTTGTTCCCGAGAAAAACATACTGGGTAAAGCATGGCTGGTATTGTTTTCTAAAAATGAAGAAGGCTTTCACTGGCACAGGATATTAAAAAGAATAGCGTAGTGGTTTTTTGTTACCGGAAAAAAGTTAATATATTAGATGTTTTAATAAAGAGGTTCTGCCACGAATTTAATGGTAACTTGCAATTTGTTTATATATAGTTGAAATATAGTTTAATGTAGTTTATATGTTGTATTTTGGATTTTAGAAGCTGGTAATTTATCAGCTTTCAAAAGCGTTAGTAGAGGACAAAACATTTTATTAATATATCTTACAGCTCTTAAATGGAAATTGTTTGCCAAACAGAGATAGCTTTTGAATTAGGATACCTAAAGAAGGATGCATTTGAAAATATTTAGAAAAAGGCAAAAAACTATCTGTAGAAATGAGCAACTATATTGCGTCAAGCAAAAAAAGCAACATTTAAACCACACTACCACGAATTTAAGTAATTTGCAATTCGTTTATATATAGTTGAAATATTGTTTAACGTAGTTTATATGTTGTATTTTGGATTTGCAACATTTAAACCACATTTAAACCACATTTAAACCATATTAAACTATATTTAAACAGTCTTTTAGGTCTTGTAAAAATATTTAACCACTAAAATAAGGGTAGTACCAATAAAGCATCAGCTACACATAGTAATTTGCAATCAGTTATATGAGCAAAAACGGCAAGATTAATAACGAAGGGGTTTCACCTTTTTCAGTCATGTTGATTTTTATCGCGCTTACCATTATAGGTGTGGCTATGGTGCCTTTGCTCAATATACAACTAAAACCTTCCCGTTCTTTGCCAGCCCTTAATATTACATATAACTGGCCCGATGCTTCTGCAAAAGTGTTAGAACGTGAAGTTACGGCAAAACTCGAAGGGATGCTTGGAGGCATGGCCGGGCTGGAGGAAATATCTTCCGTATCCAGCAAAGGATGGGGACAGGTATCGCTCTCTTTTAAAAAAACAACTGATCTTGATCTTTCCAGGTTCGAGGTTTCAACCCTTATACGCAGGTTGTATAATGATTTTCCCAAAGGGGTATCATATCCCTTGATTTCTGCTGGTAGTAATGATAACCAAAATCAAACCCTTTTAACGTATACCATAAGCGCGGGAGCACCACCATATTATATACAGCAATATGTAGAAGACAATATTGTGCCCGGGCTTTCAGCTATAGAATCAGTAAATGATATTAAAGTATATGGTGCCAATCCTTTTGAGTGGGTGATAACTACCCGCGCAGACCTGCTTAAACAATTGGGGTTAACAACTGCTGATGTCTCCACCGCGGTAAGCAACTACTTCCGGCATGCTGTAGTTGGCAATTTCAATGCCCGTGTTGATCCGGGCCACTCAGGAATAACCGTTTTGCTGGAGAACCAGTTGGCGGATACCCTTTCCTGGGATAAAATTCCCATAGCAAAAAACAATGGACGCATTGTATACCTCAATGATATTGCCAACGTCAGCTACAAGGAACAGGAGCCGGATAGCTACTATAGAATAAACGGGTTAAATACCATCAATATGGTGATATCTTCATCACCAGGTAGCAATGCAATAAAAACGGCCGGGGAAGTTAAATCAAAAATCCAACAGATTGAGGAATTCCTGCCTGCCGGGTTTAACCTGTTATTGTCCTATGATGCTTCTGCATTTATAGGCGAAGACCTGACAAAAATTGGATTAAGGAGTTTGTTTTCAATTGTCATCCTGTTGCTTTTTATTGTGCTTATAACCAGGCAAAAAAGGTATGTGCTGCTTATTATCTTCAGTCTACTGATTAATTTAGCTGTGGCGGTAATTTTATATATCTTACTCAAGCTTGAAATCCACCTCTATTCACTGGCCGGTATAACTGTTTCATTCGGTATTATTATTGACAACAGCATTATCATGATAGACCATTACCGGCACTATAAGAATAAAAAAGTATTTCTTGGAATTCTCGCGGCTACCTTAACTACCATGGGCTCGCTGAGTGTTGTCTTTTTTTTAAAAGAAAGTCAGCGTATAAACCTGGTAGATTTTGTTTGGGTAATGCTGGCAAACCTGCTGGTATCCCTCTTTGTTGCACTGTTCTTTATACCCGCTTTCATGCAGCAATTCCCTTTTCGTACAAAAAGCGGGAAGGTCTTTATTCGCAGAAAACGGCGTGTAATACGGTTTAACCGTTTGTACCTAAAGGAAATTGCTTTT
>JBEPYD010000598.1:0-2689 GCA_041641575.1 Bacteroidales bacterium | reverse complement strand
AATGGTCTCAAAATCTGCATTGGCACCTTTCAGCAATGGTATTTCACCATATTGTGTAGCCAGTTTCAAGATTCTTTCAGCTTCCTCATAATGTTTTTCAATTTCATGTCCGGCACGGGTGGCATTTACAGTTACACCTTTTATGTCAAAAACATCCTGGTTAAACAACAGATAAATAAGTGCGTGCTGATCATCAAGTTCATTATTTGCATCTGTATCAAAAATTACGGGTATACGGTCTGATTCTTCTTGTTGTTTGCAGGCTGAAAATTGAACCATACATAATACCACTGCGAAAAGGAAAATTTGCTTCATCATCTGATTTGAATTTGTTTGGTCTAAGAATCTAAATGAAAATTGCATCATAACTTAATTATTTCGGTTCTACCATGAATTTAAGGGTAACTTGCAATCTGTTTATATATAGTTGAAATATAGTTTAACGTAGTTTATATATTGTTCTTTGGATTACAGAAGCTGGAAATTTATCAGCTTTCAAAAGAGTTGGTAAAGGATATTTATAAGTTAAGCAGTTCTTTTTCCCCAGATGAAAAGTATGCTTTTGTACAGCAAATAAATAAAGCAGCAGTTTCAGTTGCCTCAAACTATCGGTAAAAATAGGTCAACTAATTTGCGTCAATCAAAGAAAGCAACATTTAAACCATATTTCAACCACCTTTACAACTATATTTAAACAGTATTTTAGATCCTGTAAAAATATTTAACCACCAAAATAAGGGTAGTACCATTTTTACAAATATATAGATAGTTTCCTAGATGTCAAATGTCAGATATCCGTAAATATTGCAAATTTGTATTTTCAGGAAAATAGTTAAAAAATAAAGAATATATTAGCAATTAATTACGAACTATTAAAAAATCCACACATCATGAAACACACAATTTCAGTTATTTCTTTATTCATTTTTTCCCTCACTTATTCATTTTCTACAATTGTTTATCACGAATATCCACGCATTGCTCCACAATCAAAAGCTTTTGATGTTAAAGTAAATGGAACCGATGCTTTTGTCTATTATACCACGGCAGGCTCTTTTGTTTCTTTTGAAAGTGATGAAATGGTAGAAGTTACCATTATGGCAGAAGATGCCATACAAAATATTGAGATAAAACCCCTCCGGTATAAAATAATTCCGGCCATAAATGGAAATGAGGTTACTTTTAAAATGCCTGCGGAAAGCAAGCTCCTGATTGAAATTAACAACCCGATAGCCAACAATGGTGAGCAACTGTTTATATATGCCAATGCCATTGCCACTGAAAAACCCAACCCGGAAGATCCGAATGTAAGGTTTTTTAAAGCCGGCCAGGTTTATGAAGTGGGTGAAATTCTTTTGAAAGATAATGAGCAAGTCTATATTGAAGGAGGAGCTGTGGTAAGAGGCAACATAAAAGCCACCCATGCCCGCAATATTTCCATAGGAGGATATGGTGCAATAGATGGCAGCTATTACCGCGGATATGCTTACCGGCCTAAAACCATACTTACTGAAGATTGCACCAATGTTGAAATCAGTGATATCGTTATGATAGAGCCCCAGGCCTGGACCTTAATGCTTTATTACACGGGTGAAGTGGTGATAGATAACATCAAACAAATAACAACAGGTCACGGTTCTGATGGCATTGACATTGTAAGCTCCAAAAATGTTACCATTCGCAACTGCATGCTCAGTAATGGTGATGACTGCGTGGTGGTAAAAGCCTTTACAAGAGATCAGTATGCCACACCCAAAAACAACACCTGGGAGGGTGTGGAAAATATTTTGGTGGAGAATTGTGCCCTGCAGGCAAGCCTCGGCGGACAGGCTTTTGAAATTGGACATGAGCTACTGCAAAATCCCATCACAAACATTAAATACATCAACTGTGATGTACTAGGAGTGCATGGCCAGGGCGGTGTATTTGGCATCCACAATTCAGATGCGGCCCATATATCCAATGTATTGTATGAAGATATCAGGGTGGATCATTTTTACAACAAACTGGTAGACCTGCGGATGATTAAAAGTCGCTGGACAGATCAGGATGAACCAGGCACTGCAGAAGATATTACCTTCCGCGATATAAAAGTAACCGTATCACAATATAATCCGGGGTATTCCATTTCACTGATTGGTGGTTATGACGAAGATCATAAAATCAAGGATGTAACCTTTGAAAATTTCCGCCTTAACGGCAAAAAAATTACCAATGCCGATGAGCTGGATTTGTTTATCAAGCAGGCGGAAGATATAGTATTCAAATAATATTACACCCGCATTTTCGGGGTTAAATGGCAGCTAAACCTTCTATGGGGATGGTTTTGCCTCCGTTTTTCACCGATTCGTTTATGGCATCAATAATAATCATATCACGCAGGCCTTCTTCACCGGGAGTGCGTGAGGGTCGGTTTTCTTTTATAGCTATGGCCATAGCATCCATCTGGGCTGCCTGTTGGTTCATTTTTGGAAAATCAAAAGCACCCTCCGGTGTAAATCCATGTAAGCCCCCATACCAGGAAAATGGCTCCAAACCATATTGACCTTTATCTGCATTAATCTTCAGATAATTCACACGACCTGCAAATGTTGTCATTCCGTTTGCTACTATATCTCCGGGAAATTGTAATTGGAAAGTTGTGGTTTCATCTACCGTGGAATAAGAAGGTACCTCAGGGGCAAATTTT
>JBEPYD010000597.1:0-2691 GCA_041641575.1 Bacteroidales bacterium | reverse complement strand
CCGATACTGGCAAAGAAATTATAGTAAAAGATGTTATTGCTGATGCATTTCTGCAACAAATCCTTACACGTCCGGCGGAGTATTCTGTTATTGCCACGCTGAATTTAAATGGCGATTATATTAGTGATGCACTTGCTGCAATTGTAGGTGGAATTGGCATTGCTCCCGGAGCCAATATCAATTATGAATCAGGCCATGCAATTTTTGAAGCTACCCATGGTACAGCCCCAAAATATGCCGGACAGGATAAGGTAAATCCCGGATCAGTAATTCTATCAGGTGTGCTTATGTTTGAGTATTTAGGCTGGCAGGAAGCAGCCGACCTTATTGTTAAAGGCCTGCAGGGAGCCATTGCCCAAAAGAAAGTAACGTATGATTTTGAACGTTTAATGGAAGGTGCAACTTTATTGAAATGTTCAGAATTTGGCACAGCCATTATAAATAATATGTAACATAATGTATTAACCTTTAAATATTTGAATAACATGGTATCAAAAAAAGTAGAACAGGTTCTCAATGAACAAATCGAAAAGGAAGCTTATTCTTCCAGTCTTTATCTTTCAATGGCATCGTGGGCAGAAACCAAGGGATTTGCCGGAACTTCCGCCTGGTTCTATGCACAAGCTGATGAAGAACGCATGCATATGCTCAAAATTGTAAAATATGTCAATGAGCGTGGTGGCCACGCAGTAATCCCCGGCCTGGACAAACCCCCGGTGGATTTTTCTGACATCAAATCCGTTTTTAGTAAAGTAATGGAACACGAACGGTATATTACAAAAAGCATTAATGACATTGTAGGTGTTTGCATGGATGAAAAAGATTTTACCACCCATAACTGGATACAGTGGTTTGTTAATGAACAAATTGAAGAAGAAGCCCAGGTGAATGATCTTATCGATAAGCTAAACTTAATGGGAGATGGAAATCTTTACTTCTTCGACAGAGACATTATGGACATTCGCAGCAATTCAGAT
Organism: Bacteroidales bacterium; assembly: GCA_041641575.1. GTDB lineage: Bacteria > Bacteroidota > Bacteroidia > Bacteroidales > JBEPYD01 > JBEPYD01. Next base: position 1,714 of record JBEPYD010000597.1, on the reverse strand, counting down.
TCCCAGGCTACAGGCGCCTAAGTTTTGAGTTTATCTAAAAATTATTGTAACAGGAGATTTTGCATAAAAATCTCCTTTTTTTTTGTTATTCAAAAGATCCAATACTATGAAGTAAGCGGGTAAAAAAGATAAGCACGGGCCTTTTATCTTAAAAATCTACCCACATACCTGGATATGAGTTTTGCTTGTTAGTACACCTGTAACATTCTGGATAATTTTTCATTACCTGAAGTAACCACAATTGTGTACAGGCCGCTGGCCAATTGAATAACTCCAATATCTTTTACAAAGGGATGCGTGGGATCTTTGACAAGGTCTGCATAAACCAGCTCCCCTGTTAAATTATAAAGATGAACATATACCTCATCGGTAAGCGAAAAAGACTGATTTACCTGCAGCGTAAATTCACCCTGGTTGGGATTTGGAAAAACCTTCAACATTACTTCTGATTCAGAGATTGCTTCCGGAATGTTTACCCCCCAGGTAAAAAGATCAAGATAGAAAATTCCTTCCGCACCACCTCCACTGCCATCAACCTGAATATAGTACTTTTCTCCTATTTCAACCGGCACCAGATCTAATGCCGCGCTGTAAGGAAATGCACTGAAATAATCATCATTGGCAGCGACTAATGTAAAACTACCCGCGAACATATCATCACAACTGTTCGATTTATAGAGAGCCATTTGGGTATCCATACCAGTGGAGCGTATGCTTACCTCACTGCTGGTAGCGATAAAACTAAACCATACACTATTCTGTAAACCACCTTCAACACACCATTCCATGGGAGAATTACAACCACCTTCGGGAGGGGCTGGCTCGTTCTTTTCTACAGTTGCATTAATATTGGTAAAGGGTCCGTAAGAACCATAAGTTAGTACGGTGGCATCGCAAATATCATCATTCTCCGGTCCCGGTTTAATATTCACCGTAATACTATCGCTGCTGACACATATACCGCTGGTTCCTTCAACTACATAAGTGGTGGCTGTATTAGGAAAAACCCGCGCCAGGTTTCCATCTACCAGTATATTATTTGCAGGAGACCAATTATAGGTTTCTCCACCGGTGGCTACAAGCAAAAGTGTATCTTTTGCAGGAATTTCTATCGTACCACCGGGGATAATATTTACATCTATGGTTTCTGTTACTTCAACAAAATATTCATATGAAAGTGTTTTTTCCACGGAATTTTTGGTAACAAGTTGTGATACACTTTTAAAACCCGAAGCATTATATGAAACTATGTGCGGCCCGGCTCCAATAGCAGTAGAAGGTGTTGCATCAGATCCAAAATTCCACATTATTTCATCAGGATTACCTCCTGATTGATTTGTAAAAGTAATTTCCTGGGCGATGCAGGCTTTGTTGTGATTGGTAGAAAAAGCAGGAAAGAATGCATTATCAGGAGGAAGCGGAGATTCCCACAGGCCACGGCCATAGGTACCGGCGAAAATTTTGTTATTTGCATAATCTATTTCCAACTCATTCACTATTACATTGGGCAAGCCTGTATTTACTGCTATCCAGTCTTTCATTCCACGGCTTCTGTAGTACACTCCCAAATCTGTTCCGGCATAAAGCACTTGATCTGTATCATCCTGATATATAATACAATTTATGGGTATATTCGGCAATCCATCAGAATAATTTTGCCAGGATTCACCCCCATCTTCAGAGGTGTAAACTTTTTCTCCATTCGTATATCCGG
>JBEPYD010000596.1:0-2692 GCA_041641575.1 Bacteroidales bacterium | reverse complement strand
GAATTTTTCTTTTACCTGGATAATGGCGTTTAACACTTTTACCACGTCATCCTTACCTTCGAATTGCTCCTTCGGATGCAGGCAATTATCGCAATTGTTGCAATTGTCCTTCTCATATTTTTCACCGAAATAATGAAGCAATTGTTTGCGCCGACAGACAGCTGATTCCGCATAAGAAACCGTTTCGAGCAGCAGTTGCTTGCCAATTTCCTGCTCGGCTACAGGTTTTCCCTGCATGAATTTTTCAAGTTTCTGAATGTCCTTATACCGGTAAAAGGTTAGGCATCTGCCTTCGCCGCCATCACGGCCTCCACGCCCGGTTTCCTGGTAATATCCTTCAAGGCTTTTGGGTATGTCGTAATGAATAACATAACGCACATCAGGCTTGTCTATGCCCATGCCAAAAGCAATGGTAGCCACGATAACATCTGCTTCTTCCATTAAAAATTTATCCTGGTTCCCACTACGTGTAGCCGCATCCATGCCTGCATGATAAGGCAGGGCTTTAATGCCATTTATCGCCAGTGTTTCAGCAAGTTCTTCAACTTTTTTCCTGCTCAGACAATAAACAATGGAAGATTTACCGGTTTCATTTTTCAGAAGCTTGATTATTTCTTTAGTGGCATTTATTTTCGGACGCACCTCATAATAAAGGTTGGCCCGGTTAAAAGAGGATTTAAAAACCCTGGCATTGAGCATCCCCAGGTTTTTTTGTATGTCGCTTTGCACTTTGGGTGTGGCTGTAGCAGTGAGGGCTATTACCGGGGCATTGCCAATTTCACTGATAATGGGCCGTATGCGCCTGTATTCCGGACGGAAATCGTGCCCCCACTCAGAGATACAATGGGCTTCATCAATGGCATAAAAAGAAATTTTCACCTTTTTCAGAAACTCAATATTCTCTTCCTTGGTTAGGGATTCCGGAGCTACATAAAGCATTTTGGTTTTACCATCCAATACATCCTGGCGTACTTTATTGATGGCTGTTTTATTAAGCGAAGAATTCATGAAATGGGCAATTCCATTTTCCACACTATAACTTCGCATAGCGTCTACCTGGTTCTTCATTAAGGCAATGAGCGGGGAGATAATAATGGCTGTACCCTCAGTAAGAATTGCCGGTAGCTGATAGCACAGGGATTTTCCACCGCCTGTAGGCATGAGTACAAAAGTGTCATTGCCATCAAGGATGCTCTTAATGATTGTCTCCTGGTTTCCCTTAAATGAGGAAAAGCCAAAGTGCTTCTTGAGATTTCCTGTAAGTGTTTTTTCTGTTGTTAATGTCATAATCCTCAAATAACATGTAAATCTATAATGCCTGCGAAAATATAAATAACATTCAAGGCAGCATATAGTTTTTACTTTAAACTGTCTGTTTTATCTTTTTAGTGTTTTTTGTAAGTATAAAAATTAAATTATAAATACATTTGTATGCTTAAATTTAAAGCTTTTTTTCAGAATATTAAATTATTCTTAAATATTTTAAGTTCTAAATAGTTAATTATTTGTTATTTCCTGATTTATAGAACTGTAGAACAAACAACAGAGAAAAAATATATGGCAAAGAATGAAGAAAAAGAAGAGATGACATTTCTCGATCACCTGGAGGAATTGCGGTGGCACTTGATTCGTGCATTACTGGGGATTGTGGTATTGGCTGTAGTTGCCTTTATTTTTAAGGATATTATTTTTGATGTAATTATTATTGCACCCAAAAGTCCTGAGTTTTTTACAAATAGTGTATTGTGTCAGTTTGGTGAATTTGTCAGGGTAAAAGCCCTTTGCATTAACTCCAATCCTTTTGAGTTGATCAACATTAACATGTCCGGACAGTTTACCACCCACATTATGGTTTCGCTTATCGCTGGCTTTATTGTTTCCTTTCCCTATGTTTTTTGGGAGTTTTGGAGGTTTATAGCTCCGGCATTGTACTCTAATGAGAAAAAATATGCCGCCGGATCAGTTTTTTTCAGCTCATTATTATTTCTCTTGGGGGTATTGTTCGGATACTTCATCATTGTGCCTCTTTCAGTACATTTTCTTGGTTCTTACACGGTAAGCGAACAGGTTACAAACCAGATTAACCTTACCTCCTATATTTCAACTGTGTCTTCTGTTACCCTGGCCAGTGGTGTTATTTTTGAACTGCCTATTGTGGTATTCTTTCTTACTAAAGTCGGCCTTGTTACCCCTGAAATTCTGAAAAAGTTCAGGCGGCATTCTATCGTGGTTATCTTATTGTTATCAGCCATTATAACTCCTCCGGATATTTTCAGCCAGATTCTTGTATCAGTACCACTGTTGCTGCTTTATGAAATTAGCATTAAACTTTCACGCAGGATAGTAAAACAACAGGATGCAGCACTTGCGGAAGATGATGAAGAAAAAGCTGAAACGAATCAGTCACAAAATGACTAACAACTTTTTAGAAAATACATTCTGAAAAGACTATGTGTAATACATACCAGGTATGAAATTTTACCGGCTTTTAATTCTGTCTGTTTTTCTTAACTTATCTGCCTATGGCCAGGTAACAAAAGTGCGGGGGTATGTTAAAGATAGCATTAGTGGTGAGGCCCTTCCTTTTGTAAATGTAACTTTTAAAAATACGCAAACAGGAACCATTACCGATGCCAACGGATATTTTTTTATAGAAACGCGAAATGCTTCTGATACGATAGTGGCATCCTTT
>JBEPYD010000595.1:0-2711 GCA_041641575.1 Bacteroidales bacterium | reverse complement strand
CGGTTTTTTGAGAAAAACTCTGTGTATACTTTCCAGCTTGCTAAACGTGGCGAACTGATTACACATCATAAAGATAAGGCAGTACTCATGCGGTTGCAAATTCATAAACTTATTGAAACGGATTTTAAAGTTGTTCATCCGGAAGATACCCTCGGCGATCTGGTTAAGGTAATCACTCATGCACACCGTAATATTTTTCCTGTGGTGGACGGGGAAAATAATTTTAAAGGCATCGTTAAAATGGATGATATCCGCACCATTATGTTTAATCATGAAGCTTATAATACTACCTTTGTACATGAATTGATGATTAATCCGCAATTTACCATAGAAAAAGATGAAGCAATGGAAGAGGTTGCGCGTAAATTTCAGGTTAGTGGCAGGTATAACATTGCCGTTTTGGATAACGGAAAATATCTCGGCTTCATTTCCCGTGCCCGGCTCTTCAGTGCTTACCGCAGATTGCTAAAGGAATTTTCAGAAGAGTAACATCAAAAAATTTAGTAAGCAAACCAGGTTTATAATAATTGCAGTATGCAAAAATCCCGAATCTTCAGCAGGTTTATGGTATGGAAATCGCGCCATATCAGCAACCGCAAATTTATTATATTATTAAGCTTTATTATTGGGTTGCTGGGAGGGCTGGCCGCTGTTTTACTTAAGAACATTGTTCATTTTACAGGTGAATTTCTCACCCACCGAATTGCTGTAACTTCAGTAAACCTGCTTTATTTTGCCTTTCCGTTAATTGGTATTCTGCTTTCAGTGATTTTTGTGAGATATTTTGTGAAAGACAATATCGGGCATGGTGTAAGCCGTATTTTATTTGCCATATCAAAGAAGAACGGGATTTTAAAACCTCACAATACATATTCATCCATGCTTGCCAGTACATTCACTGTTGGGTTTGGGGGGTCTGTGGGGCTGGAGGCCCCAATTGTTCTTACCGGCTCCTCCATTGGTTCTTACCTGGCACAATTGCTTCGCATGAATTATAAGGCTACTATCCTGCTTATAGGATGTGGCGCTGCAGGAGCTATTGCCGGCATTTTCAAAGCCCCCATCGCAGCTATTATTTTTGCCCTCGAGGTTCTGATGCTCGATCTTACCATGTCTTCCATTATTCCATTGTTGATTTCTGCGGTTACCGGGGCTACTGTGGCAAATTTCTTATTGGGAAAAAGCGTGGTTTTTAACTTTTCTGTTCAGGATCCATTTTCCCTCCAGAGCATACCTTTTTATGTTGTTTTGGGGGTGATTTGTGGTTTGGTTTCCTTTGCCTTCACAAGGGGAACTAATTTAGTGGAATCGAGACTTGGCAAGATTAAAAGCCCTTACCAAAAAGTCATGATTGGTGGCGCTTTGTTGGGCTTGCTTATATTTATTTTTCCACCGCTCTATGGAGAGGGTTACACCACGCTTCGCAGCCTGCTGGGAGGTGATGTTTCTGAAATAACAAATCATAGTTTGTTTTATGGCATAAGAGACCAGTACTGGTATTTCTTAGGTTTTCTTTTTCTTGTGCTGATTTTTAAGATTGTTGCCAGTTCCTTAACAACCGGTTCAGGTGGGGTAGGGGGCGTCTTTGCTCCGGCGCTGTTTATGGGAGGAATTACCGGATTTATTGTTTCAAGGGCCATTAATGCAATAACTTTTATCAATGTCTCTGAACGGAATTTTGCCCTGGTGGGCATGGCCGGTATTATGGCCGGTGTTATGCATGCTCCTTTAACGGCCATCTTCCTTATTGCAGAAATCACAGGGGGGTATGGTTTGTTTATTCCATTGATTATTACTTCTACCATAGCCTATCTTACCATTATGTATTTTGAACCCCACTCCATATACACACACAGGCTTGCTGAACGGGGGGAGCTTATCACGCACCATAAAGACAAAGCAGTGCTTACCCTTCTCAGAACCAGTAATGTGATAGAGAGAGATTTGAAAACCATTCACCCCGATTCTACCCTTGGTGAACTGGTAAAGGTGATTTCACGATCCAAAAGGAACATATTTCCGGTAATTAACGAAAGCAGGGAATTGCTGGGCATTGTTTTACTTGACGATATCCGTGACATTATTTTTAATGGAGAGCTCTATAATACTACCCTGGTTAGCAGCCTGATGATATCACCCCCGGCCATCGTTAAGCATAATGAGCCGATGGAAAGTGTGATGCGTAAATTCGAAGAAACAAATGCATGGAATCTGCCGGTAACTGAAGATGGCAAGTATGTTGGGTTTATATCAAAATCCAAAATATTTAATGCCTATCGTAAAATGTTGGTGCAGTTCTCAGATGAATAAACCTGTTCTATGGCTGGTTATATCTGAAACAATCTGTAGTATGATCATTTACGAGCCCTGCAGCCTGCATAAAAGCATAACAAATAGTTGAACCTACAAACTTAAACCCCTTTTTCTTTAAATCCTTACTCATTCTATCCGAAATGCCGCTTGTTGCGGGCACTTCCTGCATGTATTGCCATTTATTCAGGATGGGGCTACCATCAACGAACGACCATATATAATCGGAGAATGATCCTTGTTCTTCAACTATCTCCTTATATCGTCTGGCGTTATTAATAGTTGCCTGAATTTTTAACCGGTTTCTTATAATGCCTGAGTTTTGGAGCAGCGTATTTACTTTGTCGCTATCATACAAGGCAATTTTTTCCGGGTCAAATTCGTCAAAAGCATTCCTGAAG
>JBEPYD010000594.1:0-2715 GCA_041641575.1 Bacteroidales bacterium | reverse complement strand
TATCTATCAGGCATCAATTGCCCTGCACAGAAAGCAACTTGAAAATGAGTTAATACAAGCCAAAGAAAAAGCAGAAGACTCTGATAAATTAAAATCTGCCTTTCTTGCAAACATGTCCCATGAAATTCGTACTCCGATGAATGGAATTCTGGGTTTTTCCCAGTTGCTTAATGATGAAACCATTACGCCAGGGCTGCGAAAGGAATATTCGGAAATTATCAACAGTAACGGAAAAATACTTAACAAACTTATCAATGACATCATAGATATATCAAAGATTGAAGCCGGACAGGTAAGTGTAAGAAATGAGAGTTTTGCCCTGAATAAATTTATGGATGAGATTTACTCCTTTTACGCATCCTCATCATATTTAACAGAAAAACCCGACATTAAGCTGAAATTGTATAAGAGCCTTTCGGATGATGTTCATATAATATCTGACACGGTAAGGCTTAGGCAGGTAATTACAAACCTGTTAGGAAATGCCTTAAAATTCACACAGGAAGGAAGTGTTATTTTCGGTTATGATTTACTGGAAGACAATACCCTTCAGTTCTATGTAAAAGACACCGGTATTGGCATTTCCAAGTCAAAATTAAAATCAGTATTTGACAGGTTTATCCAGGCCGACCATACCTCAACACGTAAATTTGGAGGTTCCGGACTCGGGCTTGCCATATCCAAAGGTTTTATTGATTTAATGGGAGGCGAAATATGGGCCAATTCCACGCTTGGTACAGGATCAGAATTTTATTTTACCCTGCCATTCCGTGAAGGTATAAAAGGAAAAGCCAAAGAAAATAAAAAGATTCCGGATCATAAAAATTATAAGTGGAAGAAAAATACCATTCTTATAGTAGAGGACGATAAACTCAGTTTCCGCTATTTACAGGAGGTAATTAAACGCACCGGAGCTTCAATTATCCATGCTGCCAATGGAAAATCTGCTGTTGAAATTGCCAAAAGCCATCCTGAAATAGACATTATCCTGATGGACCTGCAATTACCTGAAATCAGCGGGTACAAAGCAACCCAGATTATCAGAAAGTTTAACAAAAATGTGCCCATCATTGCACAAACAGCCAATGCCATGGAAGAGGACAGGCAAAAGTGCCTGGAGTTAGGGTTTACTGATTATATTACCAAGCCAGTGCTGATTGATGTATTGTTCCGGTCCATACAGCAGCAGCTAAATGTAATAAATAAAGAAACCGGAGCCTCTTGATCACCTTTTCTGTCATAATCATATCATTTTATGTGCTGCTCATATCAGGCTTTCTGGTGGGTTGGAAGAGTATAAAACCAGCACCTGCTATAGATTCTTATCATCAACCAGCAAACCTCCGGATTTCACTGGTTATTGCTTTCCGCAATGAGGAAGCCAACTTGCCAACACTTCTGAATTCCATAAAAAAACAAACATATCCGCATCAATTATTAGAAGTAATTTTCATCAATGACCACAGCATAGATTCTTCCATAAATATCATAAACAGTTATATGCCTGCCGATTCGAATGTGAAGATTCTTTCGCTGCCAGCGGATAAAACAGGGAAAAAGAATGCCGTGGCAATGGGTATGAAACAGGCCCGGGGCCCACTCTTGGTGACAACAGATGCTGACTGCTGGTTCGGTGAAAACTGGCTAAAACAACTGGTATTGTTTTACACCACTAAACCTGCCGATTTGATATTTGGGCCGGTAAAAATGGAAGCCGGGAGTAATTTCCTTTCGTATTTTCAGTCTGTTGAATTTGCCAGCCTGGTAAGCTCTGCCGCGGGCGCTTCCGGCATTGGGCATCCAATTATGTGCAATGCTGCCAATATGGCTATTAAAAAGAGTACATGGTTAAAAGTATATGAAAGCATCAATCAAAAACATCCATCCGGCGATGATGTATTCCTGTTGCTTGCGCTTAAAAAACAGAGGCCTGAACGGATTCGTTTTCTGAAAAGCAATGAAGCCATGGTAGTTACAAGGGGAGAGAAATCTCTGAAAAATTTCTTCAGGCAGCGCATTCGCTGGGCAGCAAAAAGCAGAAACTATACAGACACAGATATTGTAGTCACCTCCTTCACTGTGTTTTTTACCAATTTATGGATGCTTATCCTTGCCGGAATATCTCCGTTTTTTCCCAAGGCCTTATTTGTGCTCACCGGCTTTTTTCTACTGAAAAGTATGATGGATTATGTGTTTCTGCAAACAATTGCCCCCTTTTTTAATATCAGGAAGCTATGGATAACCATACTTCCATTGCAGCTAATATACATTTTTTATGTGCCGTTTACTGCTTTGGCTGGATTTTTAGGTAAATTTACATGGAAGGAAAGAGTTTATAAATCCCATGGGCATGAATAATGAATCTCCAAATAAACTGGCTTGGCGTAAATTCCGGAAAAACCCTTTTTCATTGGCAGGGCTTATTTATATTCTGCTTATGTTCGCCATCGCTGTTTTAGGATACCTGGTTATTCCGGACTCTACCCCTTATGCCAATCAGCAGCACCTGGAACTTACCACAAAACCACCAGGATTTTCAGTTAAAGTTTTACGTGTGCGAATTAACCGCGAGAAAGAAAAGGAAGGGTTATTCCGCAAAATGATTTTCGGAAACACTCCTGAATACCGGAGCATCCCATTTGAAGAAGTAAACATAACAAGGCAAGCTATAATGCTTGAAGAATATACAGGAGAGTATAATAATGATGTGCCTTT
>JBEPYD010000593.1:0-2720 GCA_041641575.1 Bacteroidales bacterium | reverse complement strand
AAGGCTGATGGGCTTGACAGCCTTGCATCTGATGCCTTTATGTCCGGATTACGTGATGTTTTAGGAGCTTCCCCCCGTTTTGCTATATTATCCCAGCATGCTATCACAGAAAGAAAACTAAATGACAGGCTGACCAGCGCGTCTGTAAGTAATATTTGCGATACCATTGGCTGTGATGGCATTGTTTCTCTGGATGATCTCAACATGGAAATAGATTTTTTATTCAATGGTAATTTGGGATATATGATTGTTGAAACCAGGTTAAATATTCGGTTTTATTCACTTTACAATGCCTATATACAGGATAGCTATACCTATACGGACACCATGTATTGGGATAGTTATGTTGTTTCCACCAATGATATAGATGAAGATTTTCCCTCATCACATGCTGCAATAAGCGAAGCAGCTTATCTTGCCGGATGGAATTATGGAACCAGAATAGCCCCTGCATGGATTGAAGAAAGCCGGGTTTTGGTAACAGGTGCAGGAAAAAAGTTTGAACAGGCATATCAATTTTTTACTGAAGATAAAACAGATCAGGCAATTTCTCTATGGGAGGAGATTGCAACCACCTCCTCGGGTAGAAAAGCTGCCAATGCCTACCTGAATATAGCCGTAGTAAATGAAATGCGCGATAATCTGGATGCAGCGCTTAAGAATGCTAACAAATCTTACTTTGAACTGGGACGCGAAGGAGTTAAATTATACATAAACTACCTTAGAGACAGAATAGAAAAGAAAGAAAAACTGCAGGAACAATTGCCCTTTTAATAATACTTTCGGGTTATTATTTACCCCATTTTTTATATTATTTCATTTCTAAAAATACATTTTTTATTAGATGTAGTTGATTCTTAATTATTTAATAGATTGAAATATCTTCCTTTTTGGACAAAAAATGGCCATTTTCTTATTTATAGAAATTGTTTTGATTAATGGAACATTTTAGGTAGTAAACCCTAAAAAGACTTCGCCGAGAGGGTGTATCTGTATGATAAGAGGTGAGAAAAAAGCGTTTGAAGATGCTATTCGTATATGGTGATAAAAATGAAGTAACGACCTCAAAATAAACACTATACATCTATAAAAACACGTGTTTAAAAGTTTTTAGTTATGCCTGTTAATAACTCGCTAACCACAATTATTTAGAAACATTATATCTTTGCAAGTGTTAGTTGAGTAGTTAATTCAATCAGAATCAAATTTATGATAATATATAGACTTAAGCAAATAATGCTCATATTTTTCCTGTTCTTAATTTTCTTTTTAGGAGGAATAGGAATATCTTTTAGTGATAAAGAGATTAATGAAAACCGCAGGGCTTATCGTAGCCAGATGATGTATGGCAATGCTGTTCCGGATATAGAAAGCAAAGCGGTATCTTACAGATTAAATAATAAACTGAGCGAGCTTCCTGAAATGGAAGTAGTAGATAAGTACATTGAGAATTTACGTAGTAACCTTGATCTTAAAGGGGTTTCTGTAGCGGTTAGCCACAATGGTGATTTAACTTATGCCAAAGGATTTGGCTATGCAAACACAGAATCAAAAGAACAGATAGAACCGCGACATCTGTTTCGTATTGCCAGTGTATCAAAACTGATTACTGCTGTTGCCATAATGAAACTTGTGGAAGAAGGAAAGCTACGGCTGAACTCAAGCGTATTTGGTAGCAGGGGCATCCTGAACGATACTACTTTGATCCATTATATTGATAGCAGGTACGGAACAATTACCGTTGACCAGCTTTTACGTCATACTGCCGGATGGGGAGAAAATTATTATGATCCGGTGTTTACCCCGCACAGGGTAAGCCGTGCTTTAAATGTCTCGTACCCTCCTTCTGTTGATCATACCATAAAATACGCATTGGAGTATACGCGGTTGACTTATGAACCCGGGCATAAATATGCCTATTCTAACTTAGGATATGTAATTTTAGGAAAAGTTATTGAAGAAGTATCAGGTTTACAGTATGAGGATTACGTAAAAACAAAAATATTAAATCCAATTGGCATTTATGACATGCACATTGGCAAAAGCTTCTATCATGAAAAAGCGCCTAATGAGGTAACGTATTATGATAACGACCCGTATTTCGAAATAGGCCAACCTGATGATGAAGGTACTTATATTACAACTACTTATGGTGGCAACCAGATTGAAGTTTTAGGAGCTGCAGGTGGGTGGATTGCTTCTGCACCGGAATTGATCAGGCTTATGCTGGCCATTGATGGCAGCAACGAAAAGGCTGATATTCTCACCAAAGCTTCTATTGACAGAATGATTACCCCGGATAAAAAGGGTAATAGTTTTATTGGCTGGCGCGGAGTTGATGGTCATGGTACATGGTGGAGAACCGGAACACTTTCAGGTTCATCAGCTTTAATTATGCGTCAGCAAAATGGCGTTAATTGGGTAGTGCTAACAAATACATCTCCGGTAAACCGCTCTACCGTACACAGGGAAATTTCACGTACCATGTTTACCGCTCTTTCACAAGTAAAGGACTGGCCTGTACAGGATTTGTTCGAATACAAGCAACCAAGTCTTGATAATCCTGAAAAACTTATGGCTGAAATGATGGAAAATTAAAAAAGGAATAAAATATAAGAATCAAAAAGAGGCTGCCTTTTCGGACAGCCTCTTTTTTTTCTTACAAATAAATATACTCAAATAACATTAAGGATTAATATGTCAGGTCAATATCGCCATAG
>JBEPYD010000592.1:0-2729 GCA_041641575.1 Bacteroidales bacterium | reverse complement strand
TTAAGCTTCTCCAATGAAATAATCAAAATTAGATAGCGTCTGTCCATAATAATAACATGCCAAAATTACAGTTAGTTTTATTTATAATCATCTTGAATATCAATAAAAAGGTACAGCTTTGTACCGTAGCAGATGTTTTTTCTCAATTGACGGCATTACAAATGCCTCCGGCTGTTGCTGATAAAGATATTTCGGTGTAGTTTTGGAAACCACACCCAGGGTGAGTAATTATGTCCTTCCCTTCGATATTTTAGGGTGTCTGTAGGCACTGACTGCTGAAGACGCGCGATCATTTCCCGAGGTCTTTTTACATGAAATACACTGGCTCCAGCACTTTCAGTGCTTGTGAAAACTTTCACCTTTATTCCCCGGGCTTTACCCGGGGCTGTTGACTACGCACATTCAGTGCTTAATTATGCCCGGGTTTCATTTTACAAATTTAACCGGAAGAGTTGATTCTTTGAATCAACTTCATTCGTGGTTAATGATTTTTTAGCATCAACAGTATCTCAGGCTCAAAAATTTTCAAGAGCCAAATTTAACTGGCATAAGGTTTTTTTTAAATGATTGATCTTTTGCTGTTTACATCAAACATTTCTTTTTTTAACCACGAATGCACGAATACTGTGTTATCCAGATTTGTGAGCTTTATTTGGTATTTTATCTGGAGAGCAAATGTTTATTTTTGGGCATCGAAATAAGAGTGAAATAAATATTCACACCAATAGTTGATTCTTTGAATCAACTTCATTCGTGCATTCGTGGTTAACGTTCTTTACTCAATCAACAGTAAATAAGAAAAATAAAAAGTTAACAAGCTTTTAAGAACTAGAATGGGAGAAGTCATATCAATTTGTATTTTCAATAATTCTAAATTCTGGATACTCATGTTTTGGCTTCCACCAAAATGAAGCAAACCATTGAATACAGAATAATTCGTCAATTAGCGGTAAAAACCCTTACATGAATCTCCAGCACCCCAAAATATTTAGAGAATTTGGTAATACTCAAAAAAATAGTATGGGGTTGATTGCTTAATTATGAAATAAAACAGTATCTTTGCATTTCTTTAAAAAAGTAGGTTTAATTTAAAAAAAGCGTTAATATGCCTGTAAAAATCAGACTAACAAGACAAGGGAAAAAAAGATACCCTTACTACCACATTGTGGTAGCTGATAGCAGGGCGCCACGGGATGGTAAAAATATTGACCGTTTGGGAGCTTATAACCCAAACACGAATCCTGCTACTATTGAAATTGATTTTGATAGAGCATTAAATTGGTTACAGCGTGGCGCTCAACCTACAGATACCTGCAGAGCTATCTTATCTTACAGAGGAATTCTGTACAAAAAACATCTTTTAGAAGGTGTGAAAAAAGGGGCTTTTAGTGAAGAGGATGCCGAAAAAAAATTCGACACCTGGATGAAAGCCAAAGAAGAAAAGATCAATGCGAACATTGAAAAAATTGAAGGTGAGAAAGACGAAGCCTACAAAAAACGCATTGAGCTTGAAAAGAAAAAGAATGACGAACGGATGGCTGAATTAGCCAAAGCACAGGAAGCAGAACAAAAAGCAAAAGAAGGAGAAAAAGCAGCTGCTGAAGCCCCGAAAGAAGAGGCTACAGAATCTGACAATACTTCTGAAGCTACTGAACAAGCTCTTGCAGAGGAAGCTAAAGCTGAAGAACCTAAAAAAGAGGAGCCTAAAGCTGAGGAACCCAAAGCTGAGGAAGCCCCTAAAAAAGAGGAAGCCAAAGCCGAGGAAGCCCCTAAAGAAGAGGCACCTGCAGAGAAAAAGAAAGACTCTGAGTAAGCAAACTGCAAAAAAAATATTCTTTTTTAAAAACCCGGATTTACGTCCGGGTTTTTTTATTTTTGAAATATGAAAAAATCACTCCCGGAACTTACAGTATTAGGTGAGATAACCCGCTCGCACGGGGTGCATGGCGAACTGGTGGCCATCACAGACAAACCCATGGGTGATGAACTCAGTGAAGTAAGATTCCTTTTTATTGAGCTACAGGGCAAGCCCGTACCTTTTTCCGTAGAAAATATACGATGGCAATCGGCCAATGCCATTATCCTGAAATTGGAATTTATTGATAGTGAACCCCAGGCGCGGAGCTATAAAGGGCATAAAATATGGGTGGAGAAAATGCAGAATATTTCAGAGGAAGTGGATTCCTTTCAAAAATATGTTGGCTATAGCATAATTAACGAAGAAGGATTAAATTCCGGCAACGTAGAATCAGTGATGGATATTCCCGGAAACCCATTGCTGGTCACCTCCATGAATGGTAAAGAAATACTTATTCCACTGGAAGCAAGTTACATCATAAATATAGATGCTGAAACAAAAACAATAAAGGTGAAATTACCTGAAGGTCTTGCCGATCTTTAATCAGTGGACTGATCCAGTTCTTTCTCATGAGCAAGGATGGATGCACGCCAATCATCAGATATTGTAAAGCTTTCCTGGGCACTGTGATTAAAGGCTACCATAACTGAGCGGGCAGTAGCCTTTACATCTCCATCTTCATTAACCAGTTGCTGAAGCATACGAAGGCTTTTGTTTCCAATATAATTTACGCGTGTACGCACTTCCATTTTTTCAGTAAATAAAACCGGCATACCATAATCAATGGTGATGCTGGCCAATACCAGCGCCTGCCTATCCCAATCAGGGGGTTGCCCCAGAATATCAGTAAAATAAGCCACCTTACCGAGGT
>JBEPYD010000591.1:0-2741 GCA_041641575.1 Bacteroidales bacterium | reverse complement strand
TATATTTCAGAACATTCTTCCTCTTTTCTTCGGTTTTTTTAATAAACAACAATCAGACCTTGACTCAAAGCATCTATTTATCAAAACCTTACAGAAATTGGAATATTGACTGTTATCCTAATATGGGAAAATAATTCCCAGGTAAATAAAAAAGGGCAGCTTTTCAACCACCCTTTCAATTAACAATTGTTCAACGTATCTACTATATAATGAGATAGTAAATAATGTTTTATAGAATTAATGAACTATTGTCAAAAATGTTAAAAGACACATCTTTTCCTGTAAAATATAAGGGCAACTTTTTAGCTGCCCTCATAATTTTTTTTAAAAAGTTATTATTGCCCTTCATGAAAAGTAAGATTCAATAAAGCCACCGTATATTCATTAGGCTTCTCAGAATATGATATCTGGTAATCTGTTGCATACCAGCCATCCTTTTGGTAAGCATCTGGCTGTCTTATTGGAAATACTTCATCGGGTTGGGTTAGCAAATATTTTTTCGTAACCATTGGTTCCCAAAAAATAAATTCTCCTTCGTATGAACCCCAAATAAACGTATGTGTAAACTCTGCAACAGGTGGATTCTGTAATTCTGGTGAAGTAAGGTCAGCCCAATGTGCTCCCATTTCTGGGACTAAACCTGGAAGTAGCATGTATAAAGGTGGAATATATTGTGCCGCAGGCTTATCATCCTCATAGGGTGGTGGCATGAATGGAATTGCTTCTCTTTCCTCGCTTGGGATTGTGTAAAAATGAAAGTCGAAGTGTGGTAAGTCATATACTCCAGGTGGTTCATGTCCTCCTGGATTCCAATCAAAAAGAACATGAGTGTAAAAATTATGTCCTTTGTTTTTAGGTAGTTCCAGCACCCAGGCGGTATGTTCGTCTGGTAAATCCATCAATGCTTTTGCAGATAAATTAATTCCAACAGCCGATGGGTCACCATTCTTCTGTACCTGTATCCAAGCTCGTGCAACTCCGTTACCAACAGGAACTGTTTTGCTGTAAAACGTATTCATTGTTTTACTTTTCAACTCTAAATCAGAACTCAACGATTCTGATAATTCTTCTTTCTGGCAAGACATAAATCCTAATAGGACCGTAATTACCAATAAATTCAACGTAATTTTAATCAAATTTTTCATATGTTTAATAATTATTAAAATGGTGTAATCTGAAGAAAAAGCCCTCTTTTGGGCTGTTTTTTTTAATTGTCTTGTGTTTTTTAGAACAATGTAAAACGAGGCGAGAGTATCTCTGATTCAATAATAACAGGTACTTCTAAGTTGGCCACTCCATTTAGGCCGATATCGCAGTTACCCGTTATTTCAAAGCGAAGCATAATGTTTGCATCTTTGATTTCAGCCAATAAACTATTTGCTATTCCGTCAAAGCTTAATTTCAGTACCCCCTCTGTAAGTTGATGGTCTAATGCCAATAAATCAATCGGTTCCATCATAGAATAATCTGCGTCAGTATCAGATTTATACCCCCATTTAAAGTGCAATGAATTAATTACAGAACCGACCTTTATTTTTGATATTGATAAAACAGAGCCACTAACAGGAGTAATGGTTCTGATGATTCCAATTCCACTTGAAGAATTTATAACATCAGATAATTGGTAGTCGTTTGTCCCTTCAAAAGGTATTTCAGACTTATTAACAAGAAGTTTAGACTTTGAATCATCGGAGTTTACTGCTGAAATAGGAATGTCTATATTCAGCGTTGTTTCCTTGGCAGAATAAGAAGTTTCACTTCTTTTATCACATGAAGACACCAGAATAATCAATAAACTGCTGGTAAAAAAATAAACTATAGATTTCATTTTAGGTAAAATAATTTTTATGGCATCAGATAAATTAAACTACTAGGATAACATGACTTACACCCTATCGCCATACAAGTTACAACTTATATCTATAAAACATATTAAGATTCATAAATCTTTTTTATAAATATTTTAAATCACATTGTTTGCTACGGCAGTCGTAATTTTTCAGAAGAATTATTAATTCGGCTGTTTATAAGCATCAGGAATTTTGTATTGTGCTATTAATCCAACGGATATGAAATAATCCTATAAAATTCTTTTATGAAAATGATTGCAGAAATAACAAGCAAGAAAGCGAAACATTTTCAGTCCTCTTTTCCCAATTTGACTTTTTAACTAGTTGCACTTTTCTTGCCATTATAATTTACGAATTATAAAGTTTATAAGTCAAATTAATATTGGATTGATGCAATATTTGTGAGATTAACTAATTACGGCTCAAGATGTAGATGTAAAAGAAAAGGGCAGCTCAGCAGCCGCCCTTAATATTAACCCCCAAACACACAAGCAATACAGAATGTATTGCTGTTACAAGTATACAAAAATTATTATAATTCATCACACATTAACATAGTTCAATATGTAGATTGTGTCCTGACATAAAACTTATTAAGAATGACTTGCTACAATTTTCCTTTTTAGGTTCAGCAGGTGAATGTGAAAATCAAGAATTTTCACTCTGATGAATCAGACATGAGTAATTTACTATCCTTACATTCGAATTTCTGAGGATACCTAATAGATGGATATTTTAACGTAATTGGTTTTATGAGCAAGTAAATAACACACTTGTGTCTTGATAAAAGTGAAGTAGCAAAACAGATGGCTCTAAATGGTTTTAGAATTTTTCCTGAGCAAAATAAAAAAGGCACTCCAATAGGGCACTCCAGACATAAAAAAAGGAATC
>JBEPYD010000590.1:0-2758 GCA_041641575.1 Bacteroidales bacterium | reverse complement strand
CCAAAAGAAAAAATTAAAAAACAATTACGAATGCGCAGCATAATTATATTACTTGCATTAATAACGCAGGTGCAGGCTATTACAGGACAAAAATTACTTACCATGGAGGATGCCATCACCGGCTCCTACACCAAACTTGCACCTCAGTCCCTATCAGGGATACAGTGGACAAAACAGGAGAAAGCGTTCAGCTATCTTGTTAATTACCAAAATATTGTAGTTGAAAATGCCGAAACAGGGAAGACCACTAATATCCTAAGCCTTCAGGAATTGAACAAACAGCTCCAGGGTAAAGGAATGGAGCAACTTAATATCTTCTTTCATTACAAATGGGTAAGCAGCAATCAAATTCTGTTTATAGATTCAGGGAATTACTATATTTATAACATTGGTGATTCAATCCTTCAGTATGTGTTTGATCTCCCGGAAGAAGCTGGAAATCCCCAGTATTCAGTGGAGCAAAATGCCATTGCATATACCATTGATAACAATATAGAGATCCTGTTTTCCACAGGAAAAACAATAAAGGTTACAGATTTTGAAGATAGCAATATTGTAGCAGGGAATACCGTCAGTCGCAGGGAGTTTGGGATTCGCAAGGGCATTTTTTGGTCTCCGGAGGGAAATTACCTGGCATTTTATCGCAAAGATGAAAGTAAGGTTACGGATTATCCGCTGGTAAATATAGATTCACGCATTGCTAAACTTGAGAATATCAAATACCCCATGGCCGGAGAACGCAGTGAAAATGTTTCGCTTGGAATTTACAATTTGGCCGGACAAAATACTGTTTACCTTGAAAATGATCCTGACTCTGAAGAGTATATTACTTCTGTTACCTGGGGGCCGGACGAGGACATAATTTATTTTGCCAAATTAAACCGCGGACAAAACCATCTGCGATTCAATGCATACCAGGTAAAAACAGGCAAGTACCTGAAAACCTTGTTTGAAGAAAGAAATCAAAAATACGTAGAACCGGAAGCCAATGCTTATTTTCCTGAAAATAACCCGGACAAATTCATTTGGCAAAGCGAGAGGGATGGTTACAACCATCTCTACCTTTACAATACATCGGGAGAAATGCTAAGGCAACTGACAGAGGGAACCCAGGTAATTACCGACATCATAGGGTTTGATGCAGACAGAAACCTGCTGTTTTATGAGTCAACTGGAGGTAAGCCACTGGAAAACCACCTGTTTTCTGTTAACATTAACAATGGCAGAACCAAACAGCTGACAGAAGAAGCAGGAACTTTTAAGGGGAAGTTTTCTCCTGAAGGAGAATATATAGTTGCCGTTTTTGAAAGTTTTGATACACCAAATAAAATTGATCTTATTACCCAAAAAGGCAAAATGGTGCGGAATCTTTTCAACTCCCCAAACCCTTTGGCCGGCTATAACATGCCTGAAATGGAGGTAAATACCATAAAAGCGGCAGATAATAAAACAGACCTTTACCTGAGAACCATAAAACCTTTAAATTTTGATCCTCAAAAAACCTATCCGGTTATTATTTATGTGTATGGAGGACCACATGCCCAACTCATTACCAACTCCTGGCTGGGAGGAGCCCGTTTGTGGCAATATTATATGGCGCAGCGGGGATATTTGGTGGTTACCCTCGACAATCGTGGGTCAGCGAATCGTGGCTTCGATTTTGAAAGTGTTATCCACCGCCAGCTGGGTGTGGCAGAAATGGCTGACCAGATGAAACTGGTTGAACACCTGGCTACCCTTCCCTATGCTGATACTTCACGAATAGGGTTGCACGGCTGGAGTTATGGTGGATTTATGACGCTTTCGCTGATGGTGAACCACCCGGGCATTTTTAAAGTGGGTGTGGCCGGTGGACCAGTGACAGACTGGAAATACTATGAAATTATGTACGGAGAACGATACATGGATACTCCGCTGGAAAACCCGGAGGGGTATGAAAAAACAAATGTGAACGTAAAGGCTGGAAATCTTGAAGACCGGTTACTTATCATCCATGGTGCAATTGATCCAACGGTAGTATGGCAGCAAAGCCTGGTATTCATTAACAATGCTATAAAAGAAAATATTCCGGTGGATTATTTTGTTTACCCACGGCATGAGCACAATGTGAGAGGGAAAGACCGCATACATTTGATGCAAAAAGTTACCAACTATTTTAAGGATTACCTGTAACGGCTATTTGAAAAACCTAAATTTCTTTTAACCAGCTGACCTGGTATGGTTTAAGGTTTAAATTTTTATCCTTGAGCTTGTTCATGGTTAAAATATCCATTACCTTTCCTGAAAGGCCCAACCTGCCAATATTCAGCTGGTATGTTTGAGTGGAAAAATTGTGCACCGCCAGTATGCGGGATTCTCCTGAACCTCTTGAAAAAACAAATAATGATTTGCCCGCATGGATAATATCCTGATCGGCAGATGGATCAAAAGCTTCCTCATTTTGTCTGACTTTTAAAGCATCAGTAAATCGTTTAAAAACCCTGTGAGTATCGGAACCACTATCCTTTATTAAAGAAGTTATCTCATCAAAATTCCATCTTTTACGATTAATGGTGCGGTTACGTCCTGTTTTGGTGACACCCTCCAGGTAATTTTTTGTTCCAAAAAAGGAATGAATATAAATACCGGGTATTCCTTTAAGCCCCAGCATGGTTAGCTGAGAGCATAAAAAACGGTCAACCTGCAGCATGTCCTTCCCTTCGCGCGTGTTCTTTAATGCATCAAAGTATGTGATATTTATTTCATAGGGAACATTTGT
>JBEPYD010000589.1:0-2763 GCA_041641575.1 Bacteroidales bacterium | reverse complement strand
GTATTTGATTGGATGAACCAAACAACAGCTTCTTTTCTTCATCATTAAGTTCGCTAAAGCAACTATTAGAACATTGACAGACCATTTTTGAAGAATTTAAGAGTAATATCTAATGATATATATCATTAAAAATGTTGCTATTATACAGGTAAATCTAAAAAAACCTATAGTTATTTATTGTAAATTTAACCAATTTATAATTTAAGTCAAACTTAAATTACTAAAGTACAGATTTATTAGCGTATTTTATTATAAGACAGTAGGTGAATGTAGTTTCTTAAATATTGAAATTCAATGAGTAATATAAAAGACACCATACTTGTAGTTGATGATTCTTCGGTAAATAATTTGCTATTGCAGGATATATTGAGCGCTCAGGGATATAATGTAATACTTGCTTCAGATGGTCCATCAGCAATTGAAATGGCAAAGAAAAATAGCCCGAAACTGATATTCCTTGACATAATGATGCCTGGCATGAATGGATTTGAAGTCTACGAATTGCTAAAAGAAGAAGCTGATGGTGAGGAAGAACCGATAGTAATAATGTTAACAGCCCGAAATGAACAACAGGATAAAATTCAGGCGGAGAAATTAGGTGCTGTTGAGTATATGGTAAAGCCCATCAAAATTCAGGAGATAATCAATGTAGTAGAAAAATATTTGAGTTAATTTCCTCAACCTCCTTCAGACGCCCTCTTCTTTTCAATACTAAAAGTAAGCCCATCTTCAGCTAGTTCAGTCTCTGTAAACACCTCCCGCGCCTCTTTTACATGCTGCACCTGGTCTTTATAACGTGCAGAAAAATGACCGATAATTAGTTTCTTTACGTCGGCTTTCATTGCTGTTTCTGCCGCTTGTACAGTGGTGGAATGCCCGGTATCACGTGCAAGGTATTTATCTTTATCAAGAAAAGTTGCTTCATGATACAGAATATCAGCATCTTTTGCATGTTCAATAATTCTTTTTAGTGGACGTGTATCAGTGCAATAGACGTACTTCCGTTGTTTGTAAGGTGGTTTTGTCAACTGATTATTAGGGACCAGCACTCCATCAGGTGTTTGATAATTCTCA
The DNA here is from genome assembly GCA_041641575.1 of Bacteroidales bacterium. Classification (GTDB taxonomy): domain Bacteria; phylum Bacteroidota; class Bacteroidia; order Bacteroidales; family JBEPYD01; genus JBEPYD01. The sequence goes on along the minus strand of JBEPYD010000589.1, from coordinate 1,689 downwards.
CCATTTTTAATTTTTGTAATACTTGCCAGGGAAAGCTGATATTTTGAAATGGCTTCTTTTCTAATATTCAATTCTGCCTTTTTCTCCAGGAAAACATAGCCCATTGTGGTTATTCTGTGTTTAAGAGGGAAGGCAAATATCAGAAGATTTTTATCTTCATACACCTGTTGGTGCCTTTTAGGAGCTAATTCATGTATATCTATTGAAAATACCAACTCCATTGAAAACATCTGCAGATGCCCCAGCAGGATATTCCGTAATCCGGGAGGTCCGTATATATGCAGAGGATTTTTACGGCCCAATAGAGAAAAAGATGAAATGAGACCAAAAATACCAAATACATGATCGCCATGCAGATGGCTAATAAAAATATGATTTATTTTACCAAAGCGAACACGGAACTTCCGCAACTGCATCTGCGTTCCTTCGCCACAGTCTAATAAAAAAAACCGCTCGTTGACGTTAATCAACTGAGCGGTTGGAAATCTTTTGGCAGTAGGTAAAGCTGAACTACTACCTAAAATAGTAATACTGAAAGACAAATTTGCTTATTATTTATAAAGTCAAGCAGGTATTAAACTAATTTTTGTGCATCTTCTACCGAAGGAGAAATATTCAACACGGTATCAAGCTGCGAAATGGTTATCAACCTTTCAACGGCTTCATTAAGCCCGGTAAGCACAAATGTACCCTGGGCATTTTTACACAATCTGTTTGCTACCAAAATGGCACTTAATCCGGAAGAATCACAGTAACGACACTGACTCAAATCGAGTATAATGTTCTTTTCACCGTTCCCGGCTATCAAAACAAGTTCGGACTTTAGCGTAGGCGCCACATGAGTATCAAGTTTTTCTTCCAAAATCTGAATAAGCGTGTGATTGTCACGTTTTTCAATATTAAATTCCATTATGCTTAACTTTAGATTAATATCAGGCTAAATTCTATTTCTTATCTTCTTTGTCCTCGTTCTTCTCGGCCTTTTTGGCACTTTGTTTCTTCTCATTCTTTGCTGTTTCCTCCAGTTCAGATTTTAACTGAGCCAGATCACTGATATCACCAAGGGTAGTTTTTTCCATATTGCTGTTTAGCTTTTTGGTAACATTCCTTGTGTTTTCATCCTCAGTTCTTCTCGCTGTAGCCTGTTTTCCTTTTTGTTCGTCTTCGAACACGCGACTATGCGATAGAATGATACGTTTTGCAGCTTTTGAGAATTCAATCACCTTAAATGGCAGTTTTTCATCCATTTTGGCTTTTGATCCGTCTTCCTTTACAAGATGTTTGGGTGTAACAAAACCCTCAACCCCGTATGGAAGCGCTACAACAGCACCTTTGTCCATCATTTCAATAATGGTTCCCTCGTGCACAGAATCCACTTCAAAAACAGTTTCGAACACATCCCATGGATTTTCTTCCAGTTGTTTGTGTCCAAGGCTCAATCTGCGGTTATCTTTATCAATTTCAAGAACGATTACTTCAATTTCAGCACCTACTTCAGTAAATTCTGCAGGGTGCTTCACTTTCTTTGTCCAGGAAAGGTCACTAATATGAATTAGTCCGTCCACTCCTTCTTCTATCTCTACGAATACACCAAAGTTAGTAAAATTTCTAACTTTTGCAGTATGTTTTGTTCCAAGCGCGTATTTTTCTTCAATTTTATCCCATGGATCTTCTTTTAATTGTTTAATG
>JBEPYD010000588.1:0-2770 GCA_041641575.1 Bacteroidales bacterium | reverse complement strand
ACAAGGCGTGTAAAAAATATAAACCGCAGTATACTAAGGTATATGAGGATTTATATTTTTTTGCAACAACGTAGTTATCGTGCATTTATGGACAAACACTAATTAAAATGACTACTTTTAATGTAGGATAACGCAGAAAGCGAATTTTATAGAAAGACACGAAATTGAAGTTAGAAGTTTTTAAATATGTCCGGATCAAAAAAAACAATTATAAAACATTCACCTGGCCGCAATTTTATCTGTATCTTGGCACTGAATTATTAAAAAAGAAGTAAATATGTTGCAATCGATGACAGGCTTTGGAAAAGCCATTTGTGAGATAAATAAGAAACATTTTACCATAGAAATACGGTCGCTTAACAGCAAGCAGACAGATTTTTACCTAAAGATACCTCAGTATTTTAAAGAGAAAGAAACTGTTATTAGAAATATTCTATCACAAGAACTCCAGCGGGGAAAAGTAGAGTTTGTAGTACAGGTTGAAAACAATAATACGGCAAATGCTGCCGAAATAAATGAAGAATTATTTAAGGCATATGCCAGCCAAATATCAAAGCTTTCCAAAAAGTCAGGTTTGGCAGATGACCAAAACCTTGTAAGTACAATTTTGCGGTTGCCCGATATAATTTCAAGCACGCGGGAAGAAATAGATGACAAAGAGTGGATTGAAATTGAACAGACCATAAAGCAAGCCATTGAAAACCTGGTAAATTTCAGGAAGCAGGAAGGAGAAGTATTACAGAAAGATATAGTAACACGCATCAAAAACATTGAAACACTTCTCGAACAAATACCTGAGCATGAAGAGAGAAGGATAGATAAAATAAGAGAACGTATCGGGCAAAACCTGCAGGAATTTGTTGCCAATGAAAACATTGATAAAAACAGACTTGAGCAGGAAGTAATATACTACCTGGAAAAGCTTGATATAACAGAAGAAAAAGTGCGCCTGAAAAATCATTGCACCTATTTTCTCTCCACCATTGAAAAAGAGGATGCTCCGGGCAAAAAACTGGGTTTCATTTCGCAGGAAATTGGTCGGGAAACAAATACCATAGGCTCTAAAGCCAATGACTCAACCCTTCAGAAAATTGTAGTTGAAATGAAGAATGAGTTAGAAAAAATTAAGGAACAATTACTGAATGTTTTATAGCCATGAAAACAGGGAAATTGGTTGTAATATCAGCTCCTTCAGGAAGTGGAAAAACCACTATTATTAAACACCTTCTCCAGAAAGAACTCCCTTTGGAATTCTCAGTATCGGCCACCAGTCGCGATAAGCGTACAGGAGAAGAGAATGGAAAAGATTACTATTTTCTAACCGCTGATGATTTCAGAAACAAAATTCAACAGGAAGCCTTTCTTGAGTGGGAAGAGGTATATCCCGGCAAATATTACGGAACACTAAAGAGTGAACTGCAACGCATCTGGGAAAAAGGAAGCAATGTAATATTTGATGTGGACGTGCAGGGTGGTATTTCAATAAAAAGTAAATATCCTGAAAAAACACTTGCGGTTTTTATACGGCCACCTTCTGTAAATGAATTGGAGAAAAGACTCAAAAATAGAAATCTGGATTCAGAAGAAATAATACGGGAACGAATTCAAAAAGCAGAAGCGGAACTTTCATTCGAATCAAGTTTTGATGTTACGGTTGTTAACGATAATCTTCCACAGGCCTGCAGCGAGACTTATAAATTTATAAAAGAATTTTTACAGGAACAGTAGCATATGCAATTGTCTAACACCACCGGATTATTTTTTGGTTCTTTCAACCCCATTCACATTGGGCATATGGCCCTGGCCAACTATATGGTAACACATACAAGTATCCAGGATTTGTGGTTTGTGGTTAGCCCTCAAAATCCGCTTAAGCAAAAGCATACACTTCTTCCCGATTACCAGCGCCTTGAGATGGTAAATATTGCAATTGAAGACGATATACGGTTTCGTGCCAGCGACATTGAATTTCATTTGCCAAAACCATCATTTACCATCGATACCCTGGCATATTTAGAAGAAAAATATCCGAAAAGAAAATTCATTATTATTATGGGAGCAGATACGCTGCACACCCTTCATAAATGGAAAAACATTGATATACTGACTGATAAATATGAAATATTAGCTTATCCCCGGCCAGGATTCAACCCTGAAGATATAAAGGTAAAGGCAAATTTCACCCTTACCGACGCTCCAAATATTGAAATTTCTGCCACTTTTATCCGTAAAGCCATTAAAGAAGGCAAAGATATCCGCCATTTTCTGCCCCCCCGTGTCTACAACCATATACAAACAATGGGGTTCTATTTCTGATGTTTCTGAGCAAAATCATCTGCCTTTTGTTAGTAATGGTAAATAATAATAAAAGACAGTAAGGCAATGAAAAACAAAGCAGCACAGACCAAACATGCAGTAAACCCCTTAATTAAAAACCGATGGAGCCCAAGGGCATTTAACAATAAAACAATAGCTCCTGAATTACTTGAAAAATTTTTTGAAGCCGCTTCCTGGGCACCCAGCAGCCGTAATGAACAACCCTGGAAATACCTGTACGCTTTTCGCGATGATGAAAACTTCAGCAAATTTTCTGACTGCCTGGTTCCTCAGAATCAAAAATGGGCTAAAAATGCAGCTGTGCTGCTGGTAAGTCTGTCGGAAAAAAACTATGCCAGAAACCAAAGGCAGAATGTTCATTACATGCACGATACAGGTGCCGCCAATACCCTTCTCCTTTTACAAGCTTTGGAAGATGGCGTATACGGACATA
>JBEPYD010000587.1:0-2773 GCA_041641575.1 Bacteroidales bacterium | reverse complement strand
ATGCTAATGATAGGCGCCGGAACCGGGCTTATCTATATTTTACGCTGGTTCTGGTGGCGGATTAATGCCTGGAGTGAGTTATCCGCAATGGTGGCCGCTATTGTTTTCAGCCTTACATTTATTATTCTTGAAAATTTTGTTTTGATAAATTCCGGTGACGGAAATGTGCAACTTTGGGATATGTCAATGTCGCGCGGTTACTGGAATGTGCTTAAATTTACCGGCGTGGTTTTTTTAACAACATTTACATGGATAATCGTTACATTTTTAACTAAGCCTGCAGATAATGCTACACTCCGTAACTTTTATAAGAAAATAAGACCCGGTGGCCCCGGCTGGAAAAAAGTGGTAAATGATGCAAAAGCAGAGGGTATACCCTTGCTTAAAGAAGAAAACCTTGCCTGGGATGTCCCTACCGGAATTATCTGTATGATCTTTGCCTGCATAGCTGTCTACAGTGTTTTGTTTTCTACAGGAAATTTTATTTATGGCAACATGGTTCAGGCGATTGTATTATTGGTGCTATCAGCAGGTGCTTCCCTTGCAGTTTTCCGCCTTTGGAAAAAACTCACAAAAAAATCATAATTTTATTAAACTATTAAATATACTATTTTGAAAAAGAACAACATTATTCTCATTGCACTTATTACAGGCACTTTAATATTGGCCTGTGCTCCGGAAAAGGAAGATACCAAATATAATATACAGGGTTACACAGCCCAGTATGATACGGTATGGCCACAGGTGGCTGAATACATTGAAAACTCATGGGAAAAATTCACTTCCACCGGTTCAAATGTTCCTTTTCCGTTTACATCTTCTTCTCATGGAGGCAAACACATGAATTATTTTGATACATGGTTTATAAATAAGGGCCTTTTGCTCAGTGGTGAATTTCAGCGTGCACGCTACAATATCGATAATCATCTCTACCAAATAGAAAATATGGGGTATGCACCCTCTACCAATTCAGGTTGGGGCCTGGCTGTTTCGCAACCTCCTTATTTATCGTCGATGGTAAAAGAATATTATGAAACTTCTGGTGGCGCATCTATAGAGTGGCTCGATAGCGCCTACATCTCACTGAAAAAGGAGTACCAGTTTTGGACCAATACCACGGATACATTACATGGCAAAAGAGCCTCGGGAATTCCGGGCTTAAGCAGATTTTACCATGATAAAAACCCGATGGCCATGATGCTTTTTTATACAAAGGAATTGGTTAACCGGTTGGATTTCCCCCCGCAGGTGCCCCAGGAAATGATGATGAAAGCTACTTCTCAATATCTTTCTGAGGCAGAATCTGGTATGGATTTTACCCCCCGGTTTGAACGACGATGCCCCGACTTTGTCGCCCTGGATTTGAATGTTTGCTTATATCTTTATGAAAAGAATTTTGCATGGATGGTGAACGAATTAAATCTTTCTGATGAACCTGATTGGGAAAAGCGCGCTGAAAATCGCCGTCTGTTAATTCAGAAATATTGCTGGAATGAGGATCAGGGATTATTTATGGATTATGATTATAAAAATGAGCGTTTTAGTGATGTGCCTGCAGTTACGGCCTTTACTCCATTAATGGCCGGGATTGCTACTGCAGAACAGGCGGAGCGCACACGTGAAAATCTGGAATTATTTGAATATGATATGGGTGTGGCGGTTTGCACCGAAGAGGAACGCGAGAATCAATACTTATGGGATTTTCCATCGGCAATGCCTCCCATGCACTTTTATGTAATAGAAGGACTCAGGAATTACGACATGCATGCCGATGCACGGCGCATAGCCATTAAATATCTTGATCTTGTTTCACAAAATTTTGTATATCCATTGCCTGAGGTATGTGGAAATATGGCTGTTCAAAGACATCCCGGACATATATATAATAAATACACGATACTTGGATCCATTAATGATGCAGAATTATGTGCCACGGCAACCCTGGGTTGGACAGCAGGCGTCTTTCTTTACGCACAGGATTATATCGTTAGCCAGTCTTCTAAAAATAAGCCATAATGCAGCTGATTTTATTTTATTGAACGTATCTTTAATATTTTTAAGCTGGTAATTTAAAAGAATTTCAATAGCTTCTGGTATTAACTGTATGAATTTTTATACAGATGATGTAAATGCTAACTGATAACTTAAAAAACAGTTTCCTATGAAGAATAAAATGGCTAAGTACATTGGTATTCTTACCTCGGGTGGAGATACCCCTGGATTAAATGCAGCTATTCGTGGAATTGGAAAATCTGCGCTGGCCATAGACGGAATGGAGGTCATAGGCTTTCGCGATGGTTTTCGCGGATTAATGGAAAACAGGGTAACCAGGCTGAACCACAGCAGCCTTTCTGGTATTCTTACCATTGGGGGAACCATTCTTGGCACAAGCAGAGAGAAACCACATAAGATGAATATTGGAGGAAAAATCATGGATATGACGGATGTAATTGTAGAAAATTACCAGCGTCATCACCTCGATGTGCTTGTATGCCTTGGTGGCGGAGGAACAACAAAAAATGCATATCATTTACAGCAGCAGGGTTTAAATGTAATAACATTGCCAAAAACCATCGATAACGATGTTGCCATGACAGACATTACTTTTGGCTTTGATTCCGCCCTTGGTGTGGCCACCGAAGCCATTGATCGCCTGCACAGCACGGCACACAGCCACCATCGCATCATTGTGGTGGAAATTATGGGCCACAGGGCCGGATGGCTGGCTTTGGGTGCAGGAGTGGCCGGTGGCGCAGATGTAATTCTTATTCCG
>JBEPYD010000586.1:0-2777 GCA_041641575.1 Bacteroidales bacterium | reverse complement strand
AGCCTCAGAAACGGTAACAACATGTTAAGAAGCTGCAACACCAACAATGGCGATTTAACATTGAGGGTTCTAAAGTGTGGAACCAAACAGGCGTCTACATCAATAATGATTGGGACGAATACAGCATCAACAGCGGTTCACAAACATACGTCAGTAGCGTTGCACCAACAGACTATACACTAATCTTAAGCAACCCTGCAGATTGCAACGATGCTAACAAATTAATAAACACTGCAGCAACAGAAATCTGCAACTTCGTCGATTTTAAAATTGGAAGCATAGGCAGCTACGCCAAGCAATGTTTTCTTCCATGTGTTGTTGATGAAGTCTGTAAGTGTCATACTACTCTTTATGGATTTACTAATATATCAACGTTTCGGAGATAAGTACTACTAAAGAGCATTCTGTTATTTTTCCTTATCAAAAGGAAAAATTATATTTATTCTTCGTTTTTCAAGAACCAATTTATTACTTTTATTATTTGTACTTTTTCTCCTTCAACTACCAAATCCTCTTCTTCTTCAAGGGTAAGTATGATTGCTTCTTTTGCACCAGTCCTCTTCTTTGCCTGCAATAACCCCTTAAGTTCTCTTTTGCGCACATCGGGATCTTCAATGCTTAAACTTACTTGCAACACTTGCAACGTTGTGCCTTTATCAACCCGTACAAAATCGCATTCATTTGTATCTTTATGATAAAACACTTCCTTTCCCCGTCTCTTGAGTTCAATAAATACTGCATTCTCCAATAACCGACCCTTGTCCTGGCTGGCACGAAAAGAGGTGTAGGTGATCAAACCATTATCCACACAATAATTCTTTTTTACATATCCTTGTTGCTTCACCAACGATTCATGATATTGCGGCAAAGAGAACAAAAGGAAAATCTCTTCGCACCACTCTGCGAACCGATACATTGATGATTTACTCACATCAAAACCAGCACTCTTAAGCTCATTGAATGTCTTGTTCACAGATAATTCCTTACCAACATTACTTATACGCTTCATGATAAATGCCTTAAGTGCTTCAGGGTTGCGAATATCATAACGATCGATCAAATCCCTATACATCATAACATCAAGATACGAACGAAGTGCCTTGCTTTTCAAGTTAACACTTGTTTGAACAATCTCAGGAAAACCCCCTGTAGACAAAAAATCCTCAAACGAACGCCGCAATAAAGCTTTCTCTTTAGTAGTCTCCCTTCTGCGCACATCAACACCCCTATGCGAAAGAAACTCCCTAAAAGAAAAAGGATACACTTCATAACTAATAGTCCTCCCACGAAGGGCGGTAGCTATCTCGCGACTCAAAAAACGGGCGTTTGAACCAGTAACAAAAACATTCTTGCTCTTCGTCTCATGCAACCTACGTACAAACAACTCCCAATCAGGCATTTCCTGCACTTCATCAAAAAAATAATAACACTCTTTGGAAGAAAACTGTGGATACAACTCCTCATGAGCCAAAAGCAACGCATCAAAAGCTTCCTTTTCACGAGGAATCCGTTCATCCTCAAAATTAACGAACACAATCCTCTCCTTAGCAACGCCCTTTAACAACAACGCATCAATCATCTGCCTAAGAACAGTCGTCTTACCCGCCCTACGACAGCCTATAACAGAAATAATGAAGCCTGAATCAAGAGGAATATCAAGTTCCCGAATGGTAGTTTCTACAGGCAACTCTTCATAAAACTCCCTAAGAACAGTCTTAAAAATCTCAATAACCATATTTAAACCTTAAATACAGAACAAATATATAAATTTTTTCCTTTTCAGAAGGAAAAAATACTCCTAAGAGGATAACAACTAACCAGAGAATCTCGTGTCACACCCATAACCTATGCTACTACCCACCGCCCTATCAATTGCAACCACTATTTATAAACTGGCCGCCCATCCCCATATTGTTGAATACTTACAAGAAAGATGCACCCAGCAAAAATTACAGCAATGTTAGCAGTGCCTGCAAAATTTACTACGATTGAGCAACAACAAACATTATTTGCTTCGGTGCAAACACTTATAGTGATTGTTGCAGTTACACAGGCATACTCTATTAGCATGGCATACAATTGATCCGAAAATACCTACAAATGTTGGGACTGATAAAGTTGCATGATAAACTCCTCAGAATCAGGTTTAAACACGAGCGCAGCAGGAATAAACGACGGTTGCCACCTGAGGAATCTAATTTCTAATGCTGTTAAATATACGCCATCCGGCGGTAAGGTGCTAATTTCTGTTGTTAAGCTTCCGGAATTCATCCATGTTAGGGTGAAAGATACCGGTGTGGGAATACCACCTGATGCTGCCAAAAATTTATTAGAGCTGGAAAGTGATTACAGCACCCGCGATACTGATGGACAAAAAGGAACAGGGCTCGGTCTCATTATGTGCAGGGAATTTGTTGAAAAGCACGGAGGTACAATCGATTTTGAGAGCAGGGAAGGTGAAGGTTCTGTATTCTGGTTTACGCTGCCTTTGAATTAAAATTTGTTATCTGGCGCATGAAATCTGTGAAGTATTGAAAAACTGTAAAGGCAACATTGAACGAAGGCTGCAACGATGACAAAGACGGCTATGCTGATGCAGTTATGGCATGCATTGGAAGCCTCAGAAACGGTAACAACATGTTAAGAAGCTTCAACACCAACAATGGCGATTTAACATTGAGGGTTCTAAAGTGTGGAACCAAACAGGCGTCTACATCAATAATGATTGGGACGAATACAGCATCAACAGCGGTTCACAAACATACGTCAGTAGCGTT
>JBEPYD010000585.1:0-2783 GCA_041641575.1 Bacteroidales bacterium | reverse complement strand
CCTTCACGGGCCATTTGATCTAAGTGAGGTGTTTTTATTTGCTTCTGACCAAATGCACCAATATCTCCATAACCCAAATCATCGGCTAAAATAAAGATAATGTTGGCAGGTTTGGCGGGGGGCTTTTTCGGTTCCTCTTTTGAGGCACATCCAAAAAGACTCAGGGCAGTACTGAAAAACAGGGGATATGTAATCTTCATCTTATTTTTGATAAAGGATTTTTCTATGAAATTGATTTACGAAAGTAAGCATTTTCCTTTTTATCAAAGGATCCTTTTTCTGGTTTTTTAATTCATTTAAACATCATTGTTTAATATATGAGCTAAAACATTAAACAAAACATGTGTTTTGTGGTTTATGATAGTAAAAGTTGTTGATATGCTCAGAAATACAAGTTACAATAATAAAGATATAAAAGATGACATAAACCGCCGGGTAGGATATGCTTATTCTATTTTGCAAAGAGTAAAATTGGGTGGTACGGGTTCACCAAGATTTGTTATCATGGATGCCTCCAGTGATATTGATGAATTTTTAGAGCGGGATAACAATATAAACTATTGCCACATAGAATTACGTCCAGGTGGAATTATCGTATCTTTTCGTTCAATACTGGAGACTTTTAGCTGGATTATTCCTTATCATATGTTGGTAATTTATAAAAGTAAAGGAACAATTACTTTATATTCCGGGGAACAATTTATGCGCATTCAATCTTTATATAAGAACAAAGGGAATAATTCTTTTTTCAGAAAGTTGATTCATCTTCGTTCAGAATACCACACAGAACAATATGAATTTAAAACATGATTACTTCTATGATTAGCTTTAGCAAACATTCGGGTATGTATACATTAAAAGCCAGGCAGGAGTTGCCTTTATCATTAGATGAAGCCTGGAAATTTTTATCAGACCCTCAAAATTTGTCCAAACTTACGCCCACCCATATGGGGTTTAAAATCACCAGTGGTCAGCCTGAGGAAATGTATCCGGGGCAAATTATTTCTTACCGCATAGCCTTGTTGCCAGGAATATACATCAGCTGGGTAACAGAAATTACACATGTGCAGCCAAAAAAATACTTTGTAGACGAACAGCGGTTTGGTCCTTATAAAATGTGGCACCACGAGCACTTTCTTGAAACAACTGAAGATGGTGTTATTATGCACGACAAGGTAAGCTATAAGCTGCCTATGGGGATTGTGGGCAGAATATTTGGAAGTGCTATGATCAACAAACAATTACGAACCATTTTTACACACCGTTTTCAGGTGTTGGAAGAAATCTTCCCGGCTCATAAAAAGGAGGGAAAAGCATCCGAAACCAAGGTGATACAGCACCCGGCCTGATTTATTAATTTTAAAAATTTTAAAATATGCCCTTATTTAATATGTTCAGAAAAAAATCCGAGAAGGAGAAACTGGAATCAAAGTACAAGCAATTACTGAAAGAAGCACATGCGCTTTCAAAGTATAACAGGCGAAAGTCTGATGAAAAATATGCTGAAGCCGACCAGGTTATCAAAGAAATTGAATCCATTGAGCTACATAATCAAAATTAAGATTAAGTAATGATTTATACAGCAGCAGGAATTCAGGCGATGGATCGGATTTACCGCTTAAATTTGATTAATTCCTTTCCAGGACTGAAGCCTGTAAATATGGTAGGAACGATTTCTTCCGCAGGACTTTCTAATTTGTCCATTATAAGTTCTGTTGTACATATTGGTTCAGATCCTCCGCTCATTGGTTTTATGATGCGTCCTGCCCATATTCCGCGTCACACATATAAGAACGTTAAGGAAACGGCTGAGTTTTCCATAAATATGGTTACAGAAAAATTTGTAGAACAGGCACATCTTACCTCGGGAAAATATCCGGAAAATGTTTCTGAATTTGAAGCTTGTGGCTTTACTGAAGCTTATTTGGATGGTTTTGTAGCTCCTGTGGTTAGTGAAAGTCCGGTGAAGGCAATTTTGAGTCTTGAAGAAGAACTGCATCTTAAATCAAATGGCTCTATTCTTATTATAGGAAAAATTCAGCACCTTATTATTGCCGATGGATTATTACAAGATGATGGCAACATCAAGATTGAAGAAAGTAGCGCAATAGCTGTTTCAGGGTTGGGAACATATTTTGGTACCCGAAAATTAGCTGATTATCCGTATGTGGGAAGCAAAATGAATAATATCTAAGTGAAAAAACACTTGCACCACCCGTTTTTATAATGAATTCCTGTTTTTTTCAATTAAATTTGTAGATATCCGAAATCTGCAGGATTATGAATTATAAGCTTTTACTTAAATTTTTGTGGGTTACAGCTTTTGCAATTGCAATGGGATACCTGGAGAGTGCTGTGGTGATTTACCTAAGAGCAATTTATTATCCTGAAGGATTTAATTTCCCTTTGGTCCCAATGGAATCGCTCTTGTTGGTCACGGAAGTATTCAGGGAAGTAGCCACGCTTGTAATGCTTCTCGCCATCGGTTATATTGCCGGAAAAGGTTTTACTGAAAGGTTTGCTTATTTTATTTACAATTTTGCCATCTGGGATATTTTTTATTATGTGTTTTTGAAAATCTTTTTAGATTGGCCTGAATCTTTGCTCACCTGGGACATTTTATTTCTGATACCCACCACCTGGACAGGTCCAGTGGTTGCCCCCCTTATCCTCTCAATGCTTATGGTGTGGCTGGCGTTGGTAATAATTATTGCCAAAGGGAGAGGTAAGAAACCGCGCCTTTTCAAGACAGAATGGTCCCTCCTTATTGGCGGTTCTGTTAT
>JBEPYD010000584.1:0-2788 GCA_041641575.1 Bacteroidales bacterium | reverse complement strand
ATCATAGACGAAGATAATCTTCATCTTTTATCATAATTAATTGCAACAATATTACATGCTAATTACCCTGTCAACTATATTTTCAAATGATTTGAGATGGGTAGATAACAATATGCTCATATCGGGAAACGTATGTTTAATATTTTGAAATACCAACATGGCATTTTCAGCACTTATGCCGGCTGTGGGCTCATCTACAACCAAAAGTTGTGGCATTTTAAGCAGTGCCTGTGCCAATAACAGCTTTTTGCGCTGGCCGCCACTCAGGGTTTCTCCATTTTCGCCCAGCCAGGTATCCAGCCCTTTTGGCAATGAGGTATACCAACCTGTTAAATCAACGGTATTGAGCATTTGTGTAATTTCCTCATCATTATATCCCTCAAAATTTTCACGCAGGGTTCCGGTTAGCAGATAGGCTTTTTGTGTAACATAGATGCACGCCGGAACAGGCAAATGAGGTATTTCAGTATCGTCATTCCATACCAAAGTACCCTGTTGGCGATATTCAGGATAGAACAGGCTGTTTAACCATGTGGTTTTCCCTTTACCTGTTTTGCCATATACGGCTATCCATTCCCCCTTTTTAATTTCCAGACTTATGCTGTTTGTAAGCACAGGCGTTTCGGGTATTTTTGCACGTATATTCTTTAAGGTCAGCGATTCAAAACCTGAATAAACCATGGCACTCACATCAGGCTGGCTCTTCTTCTCAAGAATAGAATCAATATCTCTAATTTGATGGGCAACCGAGCTTTTTTCTGACTTTGCAGAGAAAAGCATTTCAGATAATTCTGCCTGCGCCATTATACCGAAAAAAATACCGATGGCCAAAGGTGCATCAAAACCATAATTACTTGAATTCCAAAAAATAAACACAGCCATACAACTAAAACCAAAACCGACAACCATTTGCAAAAAAAATGAATTGCCCTGTAATTTATGCTCCAGGGAATTAAGTTCCAACATGCGTTCTTCTTGTTGGTTAATGGCTTTTTGCTCCAGGTTGTATTTGGAAATCTCAATTCTGCCTCTAAAACTTTGAATAAGGTTTTGGTTATGCGCTTCGCGCTTCAGCTTTAGTTTGGCATATAGTTTTCGATTTTGAATTAGAACAAATTGGGGAACAACAAACAAAATAATGGCCGATGAAATCAAAAATTCAATTGCTATCGCGGTTGAAAAAACATTTAAAAAGAAGAAATAGATGCCCAGTGAAATAATGAGAGTGGTGAATGGCAGGACCCACAGGAGAATATGATTTAAAATCAGGTCAATGCCGTAAGTACTGTTTTCGAGTATCGAGGAATTGTTGTTTACCTGCTTTTTAAAATAGGGAAAGGCTGCTACTGATTTAAAAATTTTCAACTGCAGACTACGCTGGGTATCCAGGGTTGTTTTGTGATTCTCAAAACGCTCAAAATAGCGGGTTACCGTACGCAGTATGGCCAGCAACCGGATGATAGCAGAAGGAACCAGGTAAGAGAAAGAGGCATTTGCAGCAATGAAAGCCAGGCTGCAGGAAGCCAGAAACCAACCGGAAATGGCCGGCAGTGCAATAAAAGAAATTGTAAAGATAAGCAGCAGGAAAAGGCCTTTCAACCATTGACCCGAGAGAGGAATGATAATATGTTTAAATATAAATTTACGCATGCTTCATTTGTTCCCCCCAGTTTAATTGTAAAATTTTTTCCGCCACTTCCTCAAACCTTTGTTCATGAGAAGCCAGGATAACCAGCTGATGTTGCGATAATTTTTTAATCTGCTCAAGAATAATTTCCATTGTTTCCGCATCAAGACTTGCCGTGGGTTCATCTAATATGGCAATGGGCTTCGGGTAAAGCATCATCCGGGCAAGCGTAACCAACTGTTTCTCGCCTCCTGAAAGCTGCTTTCCGTTGTGGCTCAAGTTGGTTTCCCAACCGCTGTGTTTTTTTGCCAGGAGCTTATCTAAAAATTCAGGATAACCGCTATCAATTTCAGATTTATTTTCCAAAAAAACGTTGTACCTTAAAGTTCCATCGAAAATAAATGGAAACTGGTTCATGTAGGATGAATTTTCTTTAAGCCATTGTGCTGACCATGCACTGTTTTTTCCATTTACCGATATCTCCCCTTCCTGCACCCTCAGACTTCCTGACAGGATTTTCAGCAGCGTGGATTTCCCTGAACCGGATATTCCTTTTACTAGCACTAATCCTTTATCAGGTAAACTGAGATGAATATTGTGCAGCACTTTTACCATGGTACCAGGGTAAGCAAAATTCAAATCCCGGATTTCAATGTTCTCTAATTTTTCGTTTTCAACAATGAGGGGTGCTTTATCTTTTTCCATCAACAATGGCATCAATAATTTGGCAGATGCGAGGGCTTTGTTTCTGTCGTGGTAAGCACTTACAAACTTTCGCAGATAAAAGAAAAAGTAAGGCGCAAGAATGAGTAGAAACAATGCAATATTAAAATCGTAGCCTTTACCATAATTGGCTCCCGGAATAATGCCCAGCAGACTTAACCCAAGGTAAATGGCTACCCCGGCAATGGCGATGGAGACAAAAAGCTCCAGTACGGCAGAGGATAAAATGGCAACTTTCATCACATTGGTGGTAGCTGTATTGAGTACTTTGCTTTTGTGCGATAAAAACCGGTACTGCGATTGAAGGTTGTCTAAATTAACAATTTCGGCAACCGTTTGTAGGCGGTTATAAAACACAGCCGAATATTTCATAAAAAGATTAATGTGTTTCTTGTGAAGGGATGTGGCCCCTACCCCAATCATCATCATTAAAAATGG
>JBEPYD010000583.1:0-2790 GCA_041641575.1 Bacteroidales bacterium | reverse complement strand
ATGGTGGCATAGATTCGGTCATCTCCTTTGGCGGTTACTGTGCTGGTTACGTTCACAATTTTTTGGGATGTGGAGGTGTTTGCGAATTTCTCGCCATAAGTACCTTTCATGTAAGCTGATACACCCATTCCGAGGTAAGAGCCTCCGCCTGATATTTCCGCACTTACACCCCAGTCACTATGTATAGTTGTACTTAAAGACTGATCATTTGTATTTGATTCTGAATACTCTGCCCAGAAGTTACAGGGTATTTTTACATCACCGGTGTAGCAAAGTGCAAAATCATATTCAGTACCCTCAATTACGTCAAAATGTGTGGGCGGGGCGTTAAGTATCACAATAGGTTGTACGATATCTGATACCGTATACTTCTTTCCCGGACCAATTTTAAAGTTATCTCCGTTAAAATCGCCAAGCGCAATACCATAATGTCTGCGTTCTTTATAACTTCCATTTGTTGTCATTTCTGCAATTCTGGGCATATCTATGATTTTTTCTGCCTTTAATTCATCATTAAAGCTAAATACTTCAATGCTAAGGTATTGGTCGTAATTGTCATCTGTACTGAAGAAGTTGCTCGCTATCACAACTTCATCCTTATAATTCCCGGTTACATCTCCGGCACGCATAAAATCAACTGCAAAACCATATTCATCATTATAGCCGCCAAAAGTATTTATAACATTAAATTTTGTAGAATCTTCAGGTATCGACAGTATTCTGCAGGGGTTTGCACCCAGTATCACTTCCGTTTTGCCATCAAGATTTAAATCAGCATTTACAAGATTCAGGTTATTTAAAAAGTTTTCTGAAAGAGAAAAATGAACTTTATCCTGTGGATTAACCACCAGGGTTTCCAAAATGCTTATTTCAGTTGTAGCAGGATTATCCTGCAACTGTATGGGTATCACCCAGGTGTCCGGGCAACCACTGCAATTTGAAAATGAGCCCCAGGCCACTGCAAGGTCTTTTTTATCGTCATTGTTTAAAAACCCTGCTGTGATGGCTGCTGTTACAGGAGCATTATTAATCATTGTATTATCTATGAGTACTTTTGATTTAGGACTTAGTTTATCCACCAAATCATTTGTCGCACCTGCTTTGTAAATTTTAGCATACAGATCGTTGTCTGCCGCAGAGCGAAAAACCACGGCTATTTCATGCTGCCCATCCATATCCAGATCATCCGTGGTAAGGGAAAGAGTTTCAAAGTCGCTCGCAAGCGAAACTATTTCATCTTTATAGCTTACTACCGGTTTGTTAACAGTGTATTCAAAGATCTCAATCTGCAACATATTTTGATTTGTTTCTATGTAAGCCAGAATAATTTCATCAGCGCCATCACCATCAACGTCGGCGGCTCTCACGATAATTCTGCCCCGGTCATTGTCACTTTCTGAAGGATGTACGGGTCCTTCGGAACGGAAGAATTTACCGGATTCCGGATTCGCAAGGTCAGCATGATTAAGTACACGTAGCAGTAGTTTGTTATTTTGCTGATGGACAACAACAGCATTTTGGATGCCATTACCATTAAAATCTCCCTCGGATATACTTAAATACCTGCTGCCGGTTGTATACCCGGGCGCCGTACCAAAAGCGCCATGTGAAATACGTTCATCAGAATCGGTAATACCTTCGTAACCTGGTTTTACACTGAATTCCTGCATCTTTGTTAATGTTAAATTATATTCATTGTCCAGGGTATCCCATAAAAGCATAATTTCTTTGCTTCCTATAAAATCCTCAGTGGGTGTAATAGGCCCCTGTGCTTCTACAGTTATATATAAGAATGACAGAAGTAGAAAAGTAAAAACAGATCGTTTAATCCTAAATAAAATTGTTGGTGTATTCATAGCATTTAAATTTTATAATTTAACTTGATGCAAAGAAAAATCAACAGGCAGTACAGAACATATCACATTTGTCGCATGGGATATAAAATTTGTCGCGCATGAGGTAATGATCAGTAAATCAGTTAAAAAAATATTATTATTATTGCTATTCACTTATACAATATGCTTTTGATCGCATATGAAAACTGAGCCTGGTTTGTCCCTGCAGGCAGCATTAAGTTTTAGAGGTTGTTTTGTGAGAATGAATTTAAAGCATTCAGCCTATTGTATTTCGAACTTCACCGGGAGAGATGTTAAAATACTCCCTGAAGCACTTTCCAAAATAAGCTGCGCTGGAAAAACCAACAGCAAAAGCAATTTCAGCCGCAGTAGCTGAATTGGATTTTAACATTTGCATGGCCTTTTCCAGTCGGTAATTTCGTATAAATTGATTCGGAGAAATACCTGTAATTGCAGATAATTTTCGGTGTAACTGGCTACGGCTTAATGCCATTTTATCTGCAAGTTCCTCCACGCCAAAATTCTCATCCTGAATTTTATTTTCAATCACCTGGCGTATTTTTTTCAGGAAAGTTTCATCGAGCGATTGTGATTTCTCTTGAGTATGAGAGGGGAGTATGCCGGAGAATTTGGCTTGTAGTTTTTGACGTAGGGCAATCAGATTTTTAATTCTTGTTAGCAATTCCGCAGTGTTAAAGGGTTTTACCAGGTAATCATCGGCAAGTGTTTCAAGGCCTTTTATTTTACTTTCAAAAGAAGCCTTGGCGGTAAGCAGCACAATGGGGATATGCGAGGTTTTTTCATCGGTTTTTAAAACTTTACATACTTCATAACCATCTTTGAGCGGCATCATAACATCACTCACAATAAGATCCGGTATTGTTTTGAGTGCCATTTCAATGCCTTCCTGACCGTTTTTGGCTTGTGTTACTTT
>JBEPYD010000582.1:874-2792 GCA_041641575.1 Bacteroidales bacterium | reverse complement strand
ATTGGCCCGCTTTTCCAATTCATTTACATAGGCAAAGGTACCCTGCGCGGTGCGTGTTAACTCTGCTACTTTATTATGAAACGCTTGATACTCCTCTCTGCTGTCTGCAGGAAGGGTTCTGTTATTGAGCTGGTTAACATTAAATGATTGCGGTTCTGACAAGATATTTGCCCTGTCATTCTCAATAAGTGCCATGGTTACAGAATAATCTCCGGGCATTGCCAGAATGCCACTTTTATCAGTATCCGTTGCATTAAACTTTCCGTTTTTTAAGGATACCGGGTATGTTGATGGGTAGCGCAAATCCCAGTTCACTCTGTTGATGCCTTTTTTAGGTGTGCTGGTTATTTTTCGTACAACATTTCCATCAGCATCTTTAATGGTAAACAGAAGAAAAGGTTTCTCCTCAAGTTCCTCCTGCCGCAATTCTTCCAGGGTTGGTTGAGGAATGGGTTCACCTGCTTCAAACAATTGTTCTTCCTTCTCTTTTCGTTCCTTTTTTACAGATGCAGGTTCCTCATTCAAATAATAGGTAAATACGGCTCCATAATCCGGATTTTCAGCAATAAAGTATGTGGCACCCTGGCCGTATTTGTTTCTGGACTGAATATACATCCGTGCATCTTTTACAGGGAACAAATACGCTTCATTTTCCATTAATTTTTTATCCAGCGAACGTAAGGGCGAGTAATCATCGAGCACATACATCCCACGGCCAAACGTAGCCACTACAAGATCAGTTTCCCGTTCCTGTATAACCATATCGCGAACGGCTATAACCGGAATACCGGCTTTAAGCTGTTCCCAATTTTCACCGCCATCAATGGTAAAGAATACGCCAAATTCAGTTCCCGCAAACAATAAATCTTTATTTTCATTATCCTGTTCAAGTGTATGCACCGTACCATTCTCTGGTAAACCATTGGTTATCATTTCCCAGCTTTGACCCTTGTTTGTACTTTTCAGGATATAAGGAGTAAAGTCATCTCTTTTCCGGTTATCAAAAGCAGCATAAACGGTGTTGCCATCAAATTTTGAAGGCATAATGTCACTCACATAAGTATTTTCGGGTACTCCCGGAAAATCCTCCTGTTTTTTCCAGTTTTCACCGGCATTTTCAGTTATTCTAATCAGTCCGTCATCCGTTCCTGCATATAACAGGTTTTCAGTAACCGGAGATTCAGCCAGTGAAACAATAGTGCCGTAAAGGGAGGTTGAAACATCTTTGGCCACAGCATCCACGCTCCAGTATTTTCCCATAACAGGCCATTTGTTTCGGTCAATCTGTGTAGAAATGTCTTCTGAGATTACCTTCCAGTTATTTCCACGGTCGTCAGAACGGAAAACCTTATTGGCAGCTGTGTAGAGCCTGGTGTGGTTGTGAGGGCTGATGATCAATGGCGTATTCCAGTTCCAGCGATAAGATAATTCATCCTCCCGTGGCTCAGGGCGGATATATATGGCCTCTCCACTTTTGCGGTCATAACGAACCATATTTCCGTACTGGGCTTCAGCGTAAACAATATTAGGGTCGGTAGGGTCAATGGCTCCCCAAAAACCATCGCCGCCGTTGGTAACAAACCATTCGCCACTGGTGACCCCACCGGTACTGGTATTTTGGCTTGGCCCCCCCATACTGTTGTTGTCCTGTGTTCCACCATATACATAATAAAAAGGTTGACTGTTGTCTACAGCTACCCTGTAAAACTGTGTAACCGGAAGGTTGGTTTTAAAGTCCCAGTTTTCACCCATATCAAAGGTTTCATAAATACCGCCATCGCCACCTATAAGCAAATGGCTGGTGTTTTCAGGATCAATCCATAAGGCATGGTCATCCACATGTCGGTTATCCAGCCCCAGCCTGTTCCAGGTTTTTCCGCCATCCAGGGTATATTTAGAAACTGTTTCCATGGAATAC
>JBEPYD010000582.1:0-864 GCA_041641575.1 Bacteroidales bacterium | reverse complement strand
TTATCCACATTCACAGGATCACAGATTATCTCATTGTAATACTGTCCACTGCTATGGTGGTCGCTCATTTTTTCCCAGGACATTCCCCTGTCTGTGCTTCTGAAAAATCCTCCGGCACCTTCGGCGGCTTCAATAATGGCATACACCACCTCAGGATTGGCAGGGGAAACTGCCAAACCAATACCTCCCATATGAGCCGAAGGCAGACCATTATCAAGCTTTACCCAGTTTTCACCGGCATCAGTTGTTTTGTAGATAGCGGATTCAGGTCCACCGCCTATTTTGGTATGTACATGCCGTCTGCGTTGCTCGCTAGAGGCATAAATCACATCAGGATTGCGGGGATCCATAACAATGGAGTTTACCCCGGTATTCTCACTAATGGTAAGTACGGCTTCCCAGTTTTTGCCGCCATCAGTTGTCTTATAAAGTCCCCTGTCTCCACCCGGGCCCCAGGCAGAACCTTCAGCAGCCACATAAACCACATCTGAGTCCAATGGATCTATAATTATTCCACCTATTTGCCTTGAGTCTTTTAGCCCAACATTTTCCCATGATTTGCCCCCATCTACAGACTTGTAAACACCATCGCCATAGCCCAATGCCCTTTGGTGGTTGTTTTCGCCGCTGCCAAGCCACACCACATTTGTATTGTTCGGATCAATCGCTATGCATCCGGTACTGTACGATCCGTACTTTTCAAAAACAGGCTTCCATGTTATCCCGTTGTTATCTGTTTTCCATACATTACCGGAAGCCACCGCCACAAAGTATTCGCTGTGGTTATCAGGGTTTACAGCAAAATCAGCAATTCTTCCGGAAGTATATGCCGGACCAATGCTTCGGAATTCAAGGCCGGATATA
>JBEPYD010000581.1:464-2802 GCA_041641575.1 Bacteroidales bacterium | reverse complement strand
AACTTTAGATAGCATGCAAACAGAAATGGAAGATTTCTGTTCCAAACTTTTGCGATGGCATCGTTGAGAGTTTCACTATCAAAACGTTGACACGTTAAAAAGTTTGATGAAGTTAGTAGAAAAAGACCACATTTTTTATGGGGGATTTTCTGCTAATTTTGATGCTATATAAAGTTGACTGGATCCTGCGATTTTTTTAGCAACTCACCTTATCGGATGATAAAATGAATAACTAAAAAATAAAAAGCTTTTTAAAGTTCACTATTTCCAATTCGTGATGACTACGTAATTGAGTAAAATTCATTGTAATTAATAAATTTGTACTAAATTACTGCACACAACGTCGTATAAACGCAATTAAAACGTGCGTTTATACGTATTCGTTGGCTGCAACATTGAGAGACTGCAACAAAATTTGATACTGAGTTTGAAAAATGAATAAAAGAGAATACATATTTAATGAAGCATCTTGGGTTTTAATGATAGGAGTTTTCATAGGAACCTTGATACTAAACACCTTTATTGTTAAATCAATTACTTTTCCTAAAGGGACAATGACTGGAATATTCATTGTGTCATTTATCCTCTTTATTCCATTATTAATTTCTAGGGTTGTTGCTTTTAGTAAGACAAAAGTGACACTTACAGAAAAAGAAATAATTGTTCAAAGAACTTCTGTGATTGGATTACCAATTAAAGCTGATTTTAAATTACACTATTCCCAGATTAAGGAGTATGTTTTTCAGGAGGATATGAATTGGTATTGGCTTAAATTAGTAGATATAAATGGAAAGAAATATAGAATATGGAAGTTTGCAATATTTAATAATGTTCAATATAAAAAATTCAGAGACCGATTAGATAATGAGATTCGATGGTATAATCAGAAAATTGAAAATTCAGAGAGTATTGATTTAAATTCTGACAAAACTATTGACATAGCACCAAACATTTATCAAGGTAAATTAGGATATTTATTAGGTTTCATCTCCGTTGTATTTTTAATTGTGATTCCTCTTATTATCATACTAACTGGACAAAATATTTCTAAGACTATTGCACCTCTTGTGATTGGGTTATCTGGAGCAGGATTTACATTATTTAAAGTGATAAACGAACGAAAAGGAAAATAAAATGCAGCAGCCAACAAGGCATCAAACCCAATAGCCGCCAGTGTTTCATAAGATATGGATGAAGTTGATAGAAAATTTCGTGCTTTTATGAAAAGACAGTGGAAGCGGCTACTGTGTTTATGCCAGAACGTTGTGTGCAACCCTTGGAGGACACTGTCAAACAGGAAAAATTTAGATAAAAATGAATAAAATTTTAAATATTTTGATATTAATATCATTACAGCTAATGAGTTGTGGAGATCATGAACCAAAGGTTGATTTAACGAGTAAACAGTCAGAAAAATTAGAAAATATTAAAACATCATTAAATGCTGAGGATATCATGCTTGACAAAGTGAAAGCAGTAGATTCGGACAAGATTATTGAAAATTCAATATTGATTGATATTATAAATAGTTCAGTTGTATCAATTGATGGCCCAAGCTTAAAGGGGTATTGTGAAAATATATTAATTGAATTCGTAAAATCTTGCGATAAGGAATCCTACTATGATATCATTGAAATAAGATTTAGTGAAGGTAAAAAAATTAAAATATATCATGATTGGGACTCAAAAGGATTTAGATATCCCAAATCAATGATTGACAATATTATAAACCAGCTTAACTCACCTCGATACCTTCTTGAACAAGCATATTTAAAATATAGTGAGCAAGAGGATTATGATAGTTTAATTTATTATGCAAACGGTTTGTTGGATGAAAATCCAATTTTAGATGTGGCAATAAAATACCGTGGACTTGCATATTATCAATTAAATAAATTTGAGAAAGCAGAGATTGATTTTATGCACGCAAGGACTTTGAATAAATCTGACATAGATAATCCAATGAATCTGGCAATACTGCATGGTGATAAAGAGAATTATAAAGTTGGATTACAATACATTGATACGGTTTTAACTTTGCAGGCTGATTATCCAAAGGCTATTTATTTTAGAGGTGTATACAAATATAAATTAGGAGATAAAAAAAGTAGTCTGATTGATTTACAACATGCAGAGGAGTTAGGAGTTTCAGATGCGACAACATTTTTACAATTTGAATTTAATTAATAAAGGGCAGCACACAACAAGGCATAATAGCCCATACCGCCCGTTCTTTGATAATTTGGAAGTTTTTCGTACATTGGTTTTTTTTAACAGTGGCTGGTGTAACTGGATAGATGGGCGGTACGACGCTATATGCCAGCACGTTGTGCCCAAT
>JBEPYD010000581.1:0-454 GCA_041641575.1 Bacteroidales bacterium | reverse complement strand
AATCCCGGCCTCCGCATATTGCCATCCGTTGTGCCCAATTTGAACAAATGACTTTCGAACCAAGAATAGAGTCCATTGACTGGAACAAACAACTAGGAAAAATCTGGGCAAAATCCTGCTTTTGGACCCCGAGCTCCGCCTGGTTCCAATGTATGTTTCTTAAACTACGACTCCTTCCTGATCATGGTTACGTAAAGATTGGATATGAGTTTCAGGAAACAGACCAAAGTCATGACTATCCTCACGTATTGGAACTTTTAAGAGATGATGAGAGACCGACTAGAGATTCTTTCAAAATTGAAGTTCCACACGAGCGAATCCAAAAAGTTGAATTTTTCGGAATTGAATCATTCGACGCTGTAGAAAATCTGAAAATATCTTCAGTCAATGAACTTTTGGTAACAACCGAATCATACCAAATTCTTGTAATCCCTGAATGGTATTCGGGAAATGT
>JBEPYD010000580.1:0-2803 GCA_041641575.1 Bacteroidales bacterium | reverse complement strand
AGAAGGGCGGCTCCACGCTATCAGGGTCATGGGTGCCGGAGAATTGATTTTCACCCCAGGCCCTGTGGGCATCTAATGCTGCAAACCACATAAAAAAGGGCTTGTTAAGGGGTCTGCTTTCTACATGACTTAACCACATTCCTTCACCGCTGTTGGTAATTTTTTCATATTCGCGCGATATCTCTGTGAAACCTCTCTCAGCATAATCGCCCTGGTGCCATTTACCGGAGTGTACGGTGTGATATCCATTCTCCCGAAGAATTTCAGGAAAAGAAACCATATCGATTGGGGGCGATGAGTGCAATTCTGCAGCACCTGTATTGTGCGGGTAGCGTCCTGTTAGAATACTATTTCTACTTGGGCTGCACGAACTGGCCGTTAAATAACAATTGGTGAAACGAAGGCCATCTTCTGAAAGTTTATCAATGGTAGGTGTTTTGACCTCTTCATTTCCATAACACCCTAAATCATTCCAACTAACATCATCAGCTATAAATATTACAAAATTTGGATTATCCTGTGAATATATCACGGAAGCAGCGGGCACAACAAGGCAGGCTGCCAATAATTTTTTGTTCATGGTAATTATATTTTTTATCAATTATTTTTAATCAGTCCCAAAGCGTATCTGATTAATATTTATTTAAAGCTGGCAGAGCTTTTTGTAAACTCAAACTACTATATAATTGCTCGCTTATTGATGATTATTGAAATATGGGTGTAAATATATTAAAATTTTTTAATCACACAAGGCATTGCTTTTTAAGCGCCAGTTATTTTTAGGATTGGATGATCAAAATGTTGTATTCCAAATAGCATTGCTTAAATTACCCCAAAGTCAATGAATTAATTATCATAAACTAAATGAATAAACAAGCGTATCAATGATGATGATCAGCAGTTGTTTTCTCCATATCCAGAAGCGATTTTCCCGAAGCTTTTAAAAGGCCTACAGACCATCTGATGATGACCAGGGAACTAATGGTGGCTGCAATGGTGTCGATAAATGGAATATCCCAAATCATGGCAGCAGTTAAACCCAGGATGGCTGAAAGGCTGGTAAGGGCATCGGCAATCACATGCAGGTAGGCTGCACGGATATTATGGTCTGCATCCTCATGGCTGTGATGCAGCAGAAAGGCGCTGGCAATATTAACTACCAGTCCGATTATAGCCACGAGTATTGCCTCGCGGTAAACGATATCTACCGGATTGAAAAACCGTTCGAATGCCTCAACCATAATTACAATAGCAAAAATAAGCAACATCAGGCCACTGCTGTAACCAGCAAGGGAGAGAATTTTATTTGAATTACCGGTAAAACGGCCGTTTTTGGAAACCCGTCTTACAATTACATAGGCCAGCCAGCTCAATCCAATAGCCAATACATGTGAGCCCATGTGAATGCCATCGGCCAAAAGTGCCATGGACCTGGTGGAAATTCCAAAAATGATTTCAACCACCATGGTTATCGCGGTAAGCAATACAACCCACAGGGTTTTTTTCTCGTGTTTATGATGATGGTGTTGACTCAAAACTATTTGTTTTTATTGCAAAGGTAGGGAAAGAATTATCTAAAACCTTAAACACTAGTTTGGTATTGATATGCTAACAGATTACATTATCGACACTACCCTTATTTTAGTGGTTAAATATTTTTAAAGGACCTTAAATACTGTTTAAATATAGTTGTAAATGTGGTTGAATTATGGTTTAAATGTTGCTTTTTTTGATTGACGCAATATAGTTGTTCATTTTTACCGACAGTTATTTTGCTTTTTTCGCGAAATATTTTCAAATGCATCCTTCTTTAGATATCCTAATTCAAAAGCTATCTCTGTTTGGCAGACAATACCCATTAAAGAGCTATAAGATATCACTACTGTCCGGTTAAAAAATTATAACATTTCTCCATCCCTTTAATTATTTGTTTTTTCAATTTAAAATTATCCTTTACCAAATCTTTTGAAAGCTGATAAATTTCCTGCTTATGAAATCCAAAATACAACCTATAAACTACGTTAAACTATATTTCAACCGTATTTAAACAAATTGCAAGTTACCATTAAATTCGTGGAAGAACCACTTTATCAAATAGAGTAAAGCCTTTCATATCCTTGAAGTTCTGGGATACTCCTGCCAAATCCCACAATTCCGTAGAATCATTTGAAAAACCTACAAAAATGTAAGGTTTTTACCCTATCCCTTCAGGATTATCATATTCACTATCTGACACTTGCATATTATTGGCATATTATTTATAAACCAATTTGTGAATGAATTCGAATAATAATTCGTTTCGCTCTTTTTAACATGTTTTTCCTGATCTTTTAAATCTGAATTTCAATAAAACGAATATATCACACCTAATAATTATGAAATTAAGTGCAAGAAACAAGCTAAAAGGCACCATCAGGAGCATTGAAGAAGGTCTTATAACCTCAAAAGTGGTTATAGATTTGGGCAATGATAACATTATTGTGTCCATTATCTCGAAAGATGCCATAAAAGAACTGGAGTTGAAAGTTGGCGGAGAAGCATATGCCATTGTAAAGTCAACGGAAGTAATTGTGGGAGTAGACGAATAAAAGCTTTTCAAATGACGGAAATAGAACTCCATATCCATGTAAAAAGAGAAGGGAAACTACTGCTGAATCCCGAAAGGGCAATATTGCTAAAAGCTGTGCGGCAAACGGGTAGTTTACTAACAGCATCCCGTAAAACGGGAATCTCTTATAACAAAGCATGGAAAATTCTTGATCACATGAACCAGGCTTTGCAAAACCCTGTGATTGAAAAATTA
>JBEPYD010000579.1:0-2812 GCA_041641575.1 Bacteroidales bacterium | reverse complement strand
AATAGTACCTTATTATGAAACCCATCAGCGAACAAATCAAAGAAAAGCCATGGCTGGCCTGGACCCTGTTTTTTGCCACCGTTATTGTAGTCTTCTTACTCGGGCTGCTTGCCTCATCTATTGTGGAACGAAGGGCTGAAGCTGTTTTTGCTTATACCCCTGAAATTGCGCCTTCACAATTCGATCCCAGAAACGAGGTTTGGGGACAATATTTCCCCCGCGAATACCAAACTTATCTGGAAACGAAAGACACATCCCTACGTACAAAATATGGCGGTTCAGCCATGATTGATATGTTGGAAGTAGATCCCAGAATGGTTGTGTTATGGGCCGGATATGGATTTTCAAAGGATTACACCCAGGGCAGAGGGCACTATTATGCCATTGATGATTTAAGGGAAACTTTGCGCACCGGAGCGCCCGGAGTAGAAGGGCAGGAAAGCCCCATGCCAAACACCTGCTGGACATGCAAAAGCCCGGATGTTCCACGTGTGATGAATGAACTTATCCAGGAACATGGAGGTGACGTACAGGCCGGTGTAGCCGCTTTTTATGATGGATCGTGGGGGGAAAGAGGCCACCAGATTGTGAATTTTATCGGATGTGCGGATTGTCATGATGCTGAAACCATGAATCTAAGAATTTCGAGGCCTGCATTAATTGAAGCCTTTCAAAATACAGGCAGGGATATCAATGATGTTTCGCACCAGGAAATGCGAAGTTTGGTTTGTGCCCAATGCCATGTAGAATATTACTTTAATAAAGATATTGTTGATGGTGTACCCTACCTGAAATTCCCCTGGGACAATGGCATGACAGTAGATGCCGCTGCGGAATATTATGATGTCATGGGTTTTTCTGACTGGACACATAAATTATCGCGGGCACCTATGCTCAAAGCCCAGCATCCGGGATACGAAATATATCTTACCGGAACACATGCCAGCCGGGGAGTTTCCTGTGCCGATTGCCATATGCCATACATTAATGAAGGTGGACAAAAATTTTCTGACCATCATATGGTAAGTCCTTTAGCTGATGTATCAAAGTCATGCCAGGTATGTCATCGTGAAGATACAGAACGCCTGGTACAGGATGTGTATAGCAGGCAGGATAAAATATACCAGATTCGGGTTGAACTGGAAAAATTACTGGTACGTGCACATGTGGAAGCACATAAAGCGTGGGAGCTTGGTGCTACCGAAGCCCAGATGGAAGATATACTCATGGATATTCGTCATGCACAATGGCGCTGGGACTATGCGGTAGCTGCACATGGGGCATCTTTCCATTCGCCGCTCGAAGTTGGACGTATGATTGGCGTGGGATTAACACAGGCACAGGATGCACGCGTAAAACTGGCACGCGTACTTGCTTCTCTCGGCTATAACGAAGAGGTTCCCTATCCCCCTATTGAAACAAAAGCACAGGCGCAGCAATTTGTAGGTTTACCCATGGAAGAATTGCGTGAAGACAAAGAAAAATTCCTGACCAAAATAGTTCCCAAGTGGGAAGTAAAAGCAGCCGAAAGAGAAGCGCTTTATGAGTAAAAATAAGATAAACAATCATAATCCATAAAACATACATAAACAATTGATTTTATGAGCTTTATTAGCAATCCTTTGGTGTATTCTAAATGCAATAAAAAGTGTTAATTATCGTTAAAAGACCTGTGGAAAGGCATCATATTTGCAACATTAATAGTAAACAAATTAAAGGTAATTAATCACTAATAAACAAAGGATTGCATATGTTCAAAAAGACATCAATTATACTTTACGCTGCCGCTTTATTTTCATTTGCAAATGTTCCCACTGCAATTTATGCAAAAGGTGCAGAGAAAAATGAAAGCAAGAATATACATGTATCTGAAAATGCAAAAAGTTTGTATGAAAGGTTGCAATTTGAAGAGGGTGTAGACCTTCCTTCATATGAAGTATTTGCAACAGCTTTAAAAGGTTTCAACAACCTTAAAAATAAAGAGGGCAGCATTAAAAAGGACATGCTTACAGTTATCGATTTTAGCAAATCGTCAAATGAAAAACGGCTTTGGGTAATTGATCTGATAAATAGAAAAGTAGTTTTTCACGATTATGTGGCCCATGGCCGGAATTCAGGAAATGAATTTGTTAAAAGCTTTTCTAACCTGCCGCAAAGCTATCAAAGTTCTATAGGTTTTTATGTAACAGCAGAAACCTATTTTGGTAAACATGGTTTATCCTTACGACTGGATGGTAAAGACAAAGGCTTTAACCACAACGCCCGTAAACGAGCCATTGTAATGCATGGTGCAGATTATGTAAGTGATAATTTCATTAAAAAATACGGACGTTTGGGCAGAAGCTACGGATGTCCCTCAGTACCCATGGATAGCTATAAAGACGTTATTGAAACCATTAAGGGCGGAAGTTGCTTGTTCATTTATTACCCCGACAATGATTTCTTAACCAAATCTGAAGTTTTAAATAGTTAATCCTGATGGAATGAATTAGTGAAAAGCCGGAGCAACAAGCTCCGGCTTTTATATTGGTAGTAGTTTAATTAGTTTTCGTCTATAGACTTCAGTGTTAGCTCTATATAGAATAATTTACAGGTGTATGATAAATATAATCCTCAGAATTCGCCTCAGGCGGATTGAGGAATTAAATTTCGAGCAATAAAACAAAAGTCAGAAAGGGAAGCATAGCGCAAGTCTTTTTGACTCTTCAATAGCGCAAGTCTTTTTGACTTGTGCTTTCCCGTCCAACATATATTTAATTATCCAAACATGTTTTACGATTATTTCTGGTTGATTTGATTTTAACCTGGTTAT
>JBEPYD010000578.1:0-2815 GCA_041641575.1 Bacteroidales bacterium | reverse complement strand
GGGAGACAATGTAACAAATAATGTTAAAACCATCAGAAGCATTCCACTGAAGCTTAAAGGCAAAGGATATCCGCGCGACTTTTATGTTAGAGGTGAAATATACATGCCGCATGCAGGTTTTGCCAGGTTAAATGAAGAGCGAAAAGGTCGTGATGAGCAGGCGTTTGCCAATCCACGTAATGCGGCCAGCGGAACTTTGAAATTACAAAATCCTGCAGAAGTGGCAAAACGGCCACTGGAGTGTTATTTGTATGCTGTACTTTCCGAACATCTTCCCCATCCCACCCACTTTGACAACCTCCAGGAAGCAAAACAATGGGGTTTCCGCATTCCGGACCATGTAAAAAAAGTTTCTGATATTAATGAAGTTTTTGAATTTATTTCTCACTGGGATAATGCACGTAAAGATTTGCCTTTTGACATAGATGGCGTGGTAATTAAGGTAAACGATTACAAGCAACAACAAAAGCTCGGCTACACAGCTAAAACACCACGGTGGGCCATTTCATATAAGTTTAAGGCCGAGAAAGCCAGCACAGTGCTAGAGTCCATTGATTACCAGGTGGGACGTACCGGCGCCATAACCCCGGTGGCTAACCTGCAGCCTGTTTTGCTTGCCGGCACTACGGTAAAAAGGGCCTCATTGCACAACCAGGACCAAATGGAAATTCTTGACGTTCGCCCAGCAGATGTGGTTTATGTGGAAAAAGGCGGAGAGATAATTCCCAAGATTGTGGGTGTGGATAAAAGTGCGAGAAAAAAAGAAAGTCAACCCGTAAATTTTGCTGAACATTGCCCCGAATGCGGTACCAACCTGGTGAAGATTTCCGGTGAGGCCAGGCATTTTTGCCCTAACCAGACTGGTTGCCCTCCCCAAATTATTGGTAAACTTGAACATTTTGTTTCGCGAAAAGCCATGGACATAGGCATGGCAGAGGCTACGGCCGCCCAGCTTTATAAAGAGGGGATGGTAAAAGATGTGGGTGATTTTTATTATTTAAAAAAAGAAGACCTGCTTAAGTTAGAGCGCTTTGCAGATAAATCTGCCGATAACCTGGTAAAAAGCATTGAAAATTCCATGAATGTAGCTTTCCCCAGGGTTTTATATGCCCTGGGCATCCGGTTTGTTGGTGAAACTGTTTCCAAAACACTGGCCCGTGCCTTCAAATCAATGGATAATTTATCTGCGGCTACTTACGATGAATTAATAGCTGTTGATGAAGTTGGTGAAAGAATAGCACAAAGCGTGAAGGATTATTTTGAGAATGAGCGATCAGTTGATATAATTAACAAGCTCAAAAAGGCTGGCGTTAACATGCAAATCGCACCAGAGGAAATCCCTTCTGACAATGGTAAATTATCAGGGAAAACAATTGTAATTTCCGGTACTTTTGACAATTACAGCCGAACAGAACTAAAAAATTTAATAGAAAAAAATGGCGCCCGGAACGCTGGCTCACTTTCAGGCAGTACAGATTATTTGTTGGCAGGAAGCAATGCAGGACCTGCAAAGCTTAACAAAGCAAAAGAACTTGATGTAGATGTAATCTCTGAAAAGGATTTTGAAAATCTTATTGCCGGTTAAGTGGCTTTGTGCACATTTGTCCTCACGATTTTGACCGACGGAGCGGACTTTTTTAATTGATGCTTTTAAAAAAGGAAATTTAGCGTTACCTTGCGTCTGTTTTTAAAAACTCTTAAAAATTCAGGTAAGCAATAGATCTTTCGGATGTTTGAAGGTATAAAACATAAAGTTGGGAATTACTATCTTAAAAAAAGAATGCAGGAAAACCCACGAATGGTTACTACCTGTAATTTCGACACGGCCAAAAGAGTTGGATTTATATTTGAATCCAAAAACCGCGAACAATTTGAGAAGATAAAAGCATACCTTGGAACGCAGGTAGATAAGGGCCTTGAAGTTTTTGCCATTGGGTATGTTGATACAGATGAGATTGACAACTATTTTCTACTCCGAAAGAACATAAATTTTTTCTGCAAAAAAGACCTGAACTGGTATTATAAACCTACCCCACCGTTTATAGAACAGTTCATTGGAGTAGATTTCGATTTGCTTATCGACCTTTCAATGCGCAGCATATTTCCTTTGGAATATATTTCAAAAGCCTCAAAAGCAAAGTTTAAAGTAGGCCGACAAATAGCCAATCCCCATTTAGATTTAATGATAACCATTGATGAAAAAGCTACCATGAACTTTTTTCTTGAGCAGCTGGAATATTATTTAACTATATTAAAACCTGCAAACAAAAGGAAACTCATAAACCAGTAAAAAATTATTTATCAAAAACCTATGTCTTTTTCAACTAAACAAATCACAGGTACCGGCGTTGCTATTGTTACCCCTTTTCGCCAGGACGGCAGTATCGATTTTCGCTCATTTGCCCGGCTCATCGACAACCTTATTGAAAATCACGTTAATTACCTGGTTGTTTTAGGTACTACAGGAGAATCAGCCACCCTTTCTCCGGATGAAAAACGTGCAGTAATTGATTTTGCTGTAGACCATACTTCAGGGCGCGTACCCATTGTTGCCGGTGTAGGCGGTAACAATACCCGGCAGGTAGTCAGCGATTTACAGAGCCATCCATACGAGGGCGTTTCAGCCATTCTTAGTGTGGCTCCTTACTATAACAAACCATCGCAGGAGGGCATCTTCCGTCACTATAAAGACATCGCCTCTGCATCTTCCTTACCAATTATTCTTTACAATGTTCCCGGCCGCACAGGTGTAAACATGGAGGCAGAAACCACCCTTAGGCTGGCGCATGATTTCCCGCAAATTGTAGCTGTAAAA
>JBEPYD010000577.1:0-2827 GCA_041641575.1 Bacteroidales bacterium | reverse complement strand
GTATCAGAGGTCTATGAGGGGAATATGAGCTTTGATTTGATTCTGCGTTACAATGACCGGTATCGACAATCTATTGAAGCCATTAAAAGCACGCTGATTGACACGCATGATGGTAATAAAGTAGCCTTAAGTGAAGTTGCTGATATTATTTCTGCATCCGGCCCAAATACTGTAAGCCGCGAGAATGTGCAGCGTAAAGTAGTAGTTTCGGCAAACGTATCAGGGCGCGATCTACGAGGTGTTGTTACTGATGTTCAGGAGACAATATCTGAAAATATCACGCTGCCGGAGAATTATTATATTCAGTTTGGAGGCCAGTTTGAAAGCGAAGAGAAAGCATCCAGTTTACTTTTTTATACCTCAATTTTAGCCATTATGATCATATTTCTTTTATTATATATGGAGTTTCAAAATTTAACTGTTTCGGCAGTAATTTTGCTGAACCTCCCTCTGGCATTGATTGGTGGTGTAATAAGTATATGGGTAACTTCAGGAATGCTAAGTATTCCGGCTATCATTGGTTTTATTACCTTATTTGGAATCGCCACCCGTAATGGTATTCTATTGGTATCACGATACAATACTTTGCAAGAGGAAGGGGTGCCTTTATACGATGCAATTGTTCATGGATCACTTGACCGGTTAAACCCGATTTTAATGACAGCTTTAACCGCGGCATTGGCATTAATTCCGCTTGCACTTACAGGAGATAGGCCCGGCAACGAAATTCAAAGCCCAATGGCTGTGGTTATACTTGGTGGATTATTCAGTTCAACCCTTTTAAATGTGTTTATTGTTCCTGCAGTGTATTATTTAGTTAAAAGAAAATGGAAAGATTGAGGATTGGGAATTGGTAGTTAATGGATACAATTTTAAAATACAGATATATGAAATCAATAATAGTACTAGCAATAACTTTTATATCACACTTAACCTTTGGTCAGTCCCTGGAAAGCTATTTGCAAACTGTTGAACGTAAAAATGCCCGGCTGATAACCTTGCAAAAGTGGCTCGACGCGGAAGAGATCAAAGCAAAAACCGGTATCTACCCGGACAATCCGGAATTAAGCTATAGTTATCTGTTTGGAAATTCCGCAGCAATTGGAGACCAGGAAGAAATCGAAATCATTCAGGCCTTCAAATTACCCGGATATTATATTTCAAAATCTGCTACACAAAAACTTGAATTCCAGCAAAAACAGGCATTGGCTGAAAAACAAAGGAGGGAAATATTAAATTTAGCAGAAATTGGGTATTTCAAACTTGTTTGGCTTAATAAGAAGAAAGGTTTATTAAATAGCCACGCTAATGATGCTAAAAAGCTTGTTGAGCTTATGAAGGCTGGATTTGAAATCGGCGAAATATCTAAACCCGCATACGACAAAGTTCGCATACATGCACTTAATATCCAGACAGAAAGTCAAAAAGTTCAATCGGAAATTCAAGTGCAAATTGAACATCTGCAGCAACTAAACGGAGGCATTTCTATTGAAGGTACTTCTTTTAATTATCCCTTGGACTGGGAGCTTCCTGTATTGGATTCCTTACTGGCAAATCTGGCTTATGAAAATCCTGCTTTGTTAATGGCACATATAGAAATTAAACAATCTGAGAAAGAAATTAAGCATGCTCGTATGAACAGCATGCCCTCGTTGGAAGCCGGATACAAAGCAGAAACTATTCTCAATCAAAAATTACAGGGATTTCATGCAGGTATTAGTATTCCTCTATGGGAGAAGAAAAATAGTGTTAGGTACGCCAAATTGAACAGTGAAATGGCAAGAGCGAACTATACCCATGAAAAAAGTATCTTAAAAGCAAAAGTATCAACTTTGTATTTTGAAGCAAAAGCCCTGAAAGATAGTTACTTGAAAATGAAGCAACTTTTGAATGAAGAACAGTTATCAGGCAGTAGTTTAGAATTATTGCAATCCGGACAAATCTCATTTTACGAATATTTTATGGATATTTCCTTAATTATGGAAACTCAGCTAGCATACTTACAAACTGAAAACGCATATTTCACTTTAATAAGCAAACTCAAAGCGTTTTAGTGGAGATAAGACTTTTAGAAGAAATAATATAAAATTGACGAACAATAGCTGATACCTCATAATAATTTAACTACCGCAAAATATAACAGGACTAAAATTATAGCCAGCACAACAATGGTTTATAATATACTGCTTTACCGATCATACCGGATTTTTTCGCGTATGCGGATTATTATGGTCTGAAGCTTTAGAGGTGAGACTACTTTAAATTTCAGCATTTGTGGCTACGTGTGCCTGCGCTACTTTAATGATTATATATCGGATGATTTTATCTTAACAAAAAAAACGCATGAGCAGCCAACTTCCGGCTGTCACGCGTAACATTTAAAAGTAAAAGCATGAGATTTATTTTTACTAACCTTTTAAAAATTGAACGCCATAACTACCGCAGATTTCGGATACTTTTTGGAAATCGGGAGGGCCGGCAGGAAGAGCAGCCAGTTCATAAAACATTTCCTCAATGCCTGCCGGGAAAGCACTTGTAATCATTTGGGCCTTTTCATCACCCACTACTTTCCAGGCATGTGGAACATTTTTTGGTGCATAAGCCGTATCACCAGCTTTTAAAACACTAACCTCGCCATCCACCATCATTTCTATCTCACCTTTTATCACCCTGAATATCTCATCTTCGCGGGTATGCATGTGGGGAGGAATTCCTACTCCGGGAGCAACATCATCCACCCATTCAACAATCTGGTTATTGGTTTCACTGCCCGTGAGCTTATGGGTTTGCACATCTCCGATAACATCATAAACTTCCCCCTGTTTGT
>JBEPYD010000576.1:0-2827 GCA_041641575.1 Bacteroidales bacterium | reverse complement strand
CAATTGAGAAAAAACATCTGCTGCGGTACAAAGCTGTACCTTTTTATTGATATTCAAGATGATTATAAATAAAACTAACTGTAATTTTGGCATGTTATTATTATGGACAGACGCTATCTAATTTTGATTATTTCATTGGAGAAGCTTAATTTTGGCATCACCAATAAATAGTTATGGATATCGGTAAATTCAATATATTTTCCTTAAAGGATGCTGATTTTGATGAAACAGCATTAGCCATATTTCAGCATCAGGCGATACATAATAATATTTATAAGAATTATTTGCACCATCTGGAGAAAAAGGTGGAGGAAGTAACTGCAGTTTCGGAAATTCCGTTTCTTCCCATCGAATTTTTTAAAAACCATGCAGTTAAAACTGATGAATTTGATGCAGCCACCATTTTTACGAGCAGTGGAACCAGCGGAAATCAAACCAGCAGACATTTTGTGAAAGAACTTAACCATTATAAAAACAGTTTTACCAAAGCATTTCAGTTGTTTTATGGTAACCCACAGAAATATTGCATACTGGCGCTGCTGCCATCATATCTTGAAAGAGAGGGCTCGTCACTTGTTTATATGATGCAGGATCTAATTGACCAAAGCCAGCATCCGGAAAGTGGCTTTTATCTGCATGAGCATGAAAAGTTGGCTGCTGTTTTACATCAACTGGAGCAAATGGAACAACCTACCATCTTAATTGGGGTATCTTTTGCTTTGCTTGATTTTGTTGAAAAATATCAGATGCAGTTAAAGCATACCATTATTATGGAAACCGGTGGTATGAAAGGCCGAAGAGAGGAAATGATAAGGGAAGAGTTGCATCTGAAATTGAAAAATGGCTTTGGTGTTGAAAAAATCCATAGCGAATACGGAATGACAGAGCTCCTGAGCCAAAGTTATTCCCAAGGTAATGGCATATTCTATTCTCCTCCCTGGATGCGTGTTTATATCCGCGATTTATATGATCCTTTTGAATTTATGACTGATGGACGATCAGGTGCGGTAAACATCATTGACCTGGCAAACATTCATTCCTGTGCATTCATTCAAACCAGTGACTTAGGACGTAAGCATGCCGATGGTAGTTTTGAGCTTCTTGGACGCTCTGATAACAGCGATATCCGGGGATGCAACCTTTTATTGTAGGCCCTGCTGAAAATCATAACATTTCGGGTACTACCTAAATACCGTAAATAAAGCCGTTGCTAAAAACCAGAATGTGCATCAGTACAGGCAAGCATCGTAAAGAGCATCAAAGGCATATCCTAAGTTAAGATGAGAAAGGTCTGAACAGACATTGTCTGGAATGGTTTACATTTTGGCTTTGTAGTAAGGTTTACGCTTGCATCTGAAATTTAATTTTTCAGCAATTCCTGCTATAATCCCAGTTTTTCTTTTGTTGCGTCAGGAATGGCATCTTTATGCACCATAACAGCAATTGTACTCATCCTGAAGTAGGGTTCGCTCATGTAAAGATATCCACCGAGGGAATTGGAAAGATCGCCCCATGAATTTTTCACCTGGTAATAAATGGTGCCATCTTTACCGCGGGCATATCCGGTAATATGCATCAGGTGGTCGTCTGTTACCGAATGGCTGTTATAGGCTGATTGCCTGTCGTTCTGGGTTATGTTTTTCTCCTCTCCGGGTGTTTGCAGCGGGGAGGCTTTGGCAGCAGCTTCTGTGGGTAAAATAGCCAGACCGTCTTTATGAGAGAACCACTTATCGCTAACATCGCCATCCCAACATATGGAAAAGCCATTATCAAGGGCATAATTGATGACTTCCATAAATACATCTAATGGGAGGTTGTAATATTGGTTAAAAGACCAGTTGTCGGGTACTTTTAATATAAATGGAGCATAGAATGGTTTATGATTATAGGAGGTCAGTTCTACATAATCTTCCGGATGTATTTGCATTTCATCAGCAAAAGTTTCCGGGGAATAGGTTTTGTCCTCATAGGTAAATTTTGAAATCTCTTTTCCCAGGTAAGCATCAAGAATGCCGTTATAGGCATTGGGCCAGACGGTTGTTAACCCATCGGAGCTGCTTTTTACCACGCCATTGGCAAAATGTGAAAGTACATTATTTAGTTCACTGTGATTGTGCTCGTTGTACCCATAAGCGCGGCCGCCGTAAACACTTTCCGGAGCCATACCGCTGGTTTCTATTACCTGCATTACATCATGGGCCTGACCACCGGGTCCAAAATTGGCCTTGCCATGCATCCGTACATAATTGTCTGCTTTTGCTTCATAGGCATTTCGCACGAAATACATCTCTGAAAGGTCAACTTTTTGTTTTGTCAGTCTCATAATTTCTGCCTCTATAAAAGAAGTGGTGGCAAAAGACCAACAAGTGCCAGTTCTTCCCTGGTCTTTCACGGGTCCTACTGGAACGGTTTCCTTAATTTTTAATGCATAATCACCAATGGTAATGTTTTTGTCCTGGGCTGTGGCTGTAAGGCTTATCAGCATAAGCATAGCCAAAACATGTATGTTTTTCATTGCTGTTTTAGTTTAAAGTCAGGGGATAAAGTTAACAAAAATGGATGGACATTAAGCACGCATCTGAAAAATCGCCTTTAAATTCAGCGATACTTTCTTATTTGCTATTATCTGGGTTTTTATAGCAAGGCTTGCTGAAAAGCACGCTTTTGTCTCTAAATCAGTAGATTACAAACAAAAAACTATTGTAATGTAAGCTTTAATTAATCTATGATTTTTCATGTACCTATAATTTCAACAATAAAGCGTTAAGCCAGAATGCTTCCATCTACTTTCCTGCTTTCAATTCGAAATTTGTAAGTACTTCTTACA
>JBEPYD010000575.1:0-2838 GCA_041641575.1 Bacteroidales bacterium | reverse complement strand
TAAAAATCCTTCACTTATGATTACCGGATTATAAATCCTTAAACTATTCACTTCCAGATTGCAAATCTGGAAGAGCCGGCATATCATAATGACGTTCAGGCATACCCACACCCCGCTCATTCGGATTTGTAATCCGAAAGCGAATAACTATGGATTTGTAATCCATCATTCTATTCATCCAGCTTGCAAATCTGGAAGAGCGGCAGAGAGCACACTCCACAAACTGAACAATTATCAACAGATCAACGTTTCTAAGTTACAGGTAAAAATATTGAATGGTTAGTTAAATTTATTTGAACTTTTAAAATTCAGCTATGAAATTTATTAAATCAAACCTTTTCATTTTATTTATTTTTTTATTGATGTTCCTGCCAGGATGTGAGCTCATCGGAGATATTTTTGGAGCCGGGGTTTGGGTAGGTATCATTATTTCTGCCCTTGTAGTTATCCTGATAATCTTTATTCTGGTGAAAATATTTAAAAAACTCAGAAAGTAAGCAGAAGTTGTTGCAAAACATGCTTGAAATTTTATATAACTACTTGACTTTGCTGATTTTGAGTTGTATATTTATACCTGTATATCTTTAATTAATGTTTGTCTATAAACTCCAGGTTCTGCGCTGTTGCCCGAACTTTAAATCCTCAATCTGCCAGAGGCGGATTCTACGGTTTATATTTCTCACACCCCCGCATGAATTGCGGGACAAGCTTTAAATTTGAAATTTATAGCGCGAACACTTGAGATTAGCGACATACTCTAATTATTTATCACAGATTTTATGCATACTAATCTGATTGATATTATTCCCGATTTCAAAAACCGC
Organism: Bacteroidales bacterium; assembly: GCA_041641575.1. Classification (GTDB taxonomy): domain Bacteria; phylum Bacteroidota; class Bacteroidia; order Bacteroidales; family JBEPYD01; genus JBEPYD01. The sequence continues at coordinate 2,014 of JBEPYD010000575.1, read as the reverse complement.
AACATATTGCTGGTTGAGGATGATATGTTCAGTAATTTATATATGCAGCAGCTTTTAAGGGAAACAGGCGCTATTCCGCTTGTGGCATTCAGTGGTTCTGAAGCCCTTGAAATTTTCTCCAAAAACAACATTCATCTGGCTTTTCTTGATATGAGACTCCCTGATATGGATGGGTTTGCCCTGGCCAGAAAAATGCGGGCGCTTGGTTTTAAACACCTGATTGTTTCCATTAGCGGGAATAACAATATTCCTGAAGAAGAATATCAACGGTCAGATTTTGATTATCATTTTGAAAAGCCTCTGCGTATGGAGGCTTTATTTTCCTTTTTACAGGAAGTCCGTACGGTCTGATTTTTATTTTTTACCCACGCGCATCAGGATGATGCCAATAATTAAGATAATCACGCTAATAATCGTAGGTGTCCAATTGGCTGAACTAACAGCAATATCCAAACCTAAAAAAGAAAAGCTTTCGCTATTGCTTAGTGCCCTGAGGCCGTAAATAATTGTTCCAATAATTCCAATCACCAGTAGTACTATTCCTGTAGTTTTCACAATATTTGTGTTTTGATTTATATGCCATTGCAAGTTTCAAATAGCTTACCATATATTTATTTGCACACAGGAAAGGAACCGTATCACCATAAGGTGGTGTTTTATATTGTGCTGGATGCTTAGGTATGTGGTGTTTCAGATATTATTGAAAAAATTGATGTAAATATATCATAATAATTACTTAAACTCATTCTGTAGAAAAATATACCCAGTTTGGGGAGCAACCCGGATATTTTTTATACGAATAATCGAGATGCTTTATTCTTAATCATGCAGCAGACAGGCACAAACAATTATTTTTTAATGAAAAAACGATTCTGGCATTATAATTACTCTATGGTTAATAGTTATTAATTTAAAATAATTTATATGTTACGTTTAGCTATCATCTTTTTTGTAATTGCTATAGTTGCTGCAATTTTTGGATTTGGAGGAATAGCTGCCGGTGCAGCTTCCATAGCCAAAATAATTTTCTTTATCTTTCTTGTATTACTGGTAATTAGTCTTATTGCCGGTGCATTCCGTGGATGGAAATAACCAGGCAACTGGTATGAAACAAAAAAGCATGATTCCAGAAGGATCATGCTTTTTTGTTGAACAGTGACTTATTAAATTTAATTATTGAAAGAATACTGATAATTCATGGGTATAATGGAAATGTAATCATCTACTGATGCATTATCAAGGCAGGCATCAATAATTTTCTTGCCTGTTTTGGAAATTTCCGGACTTCTGAACTTTTCCAGTTCTTTTCTAAAGAAATCATACAATATTTCTGCACCGGCATCATAGCCTTCTTCTCCAACCTCAGCCTGTCCGTGAACTTTTAAAAAGCGGGAAGGAATTTTTGCTCCTTCAATGGTCAGGAAATTCAATTCGTATCCCAATAAAGGAGAACGAGCGGGTTGATACTGGTCTGACCGTAATTTTGCATTTCCTCTGCGGGTTAGATATTCACGCATTAATAATTGCGGTTTAAATCCTACTTTCCAGGCGCCAATATGCTGGTTAGGCACAAGTGTGTATCGGGTACGGGGTGTTTCAATAATCTGGTCGAGTAGCAGATTGGCATGGGTAACTAATTTGCCTGCAGCAAATGGCCAGTATGAACCTACTCCCTCTGATTTCATCCCTTCACTGCTCACGATACTGGGATTGCCATGTCCACGGGGAGAAACCAATCTCCACAACCAGGCCAGGGCAGGGGGGAGGATATGGAACAAACCTAAAATGCCATAGTTCGGATTTTCTCTCGTGCATGGGGGGGTGCGCACGCCAAAGCTTCTGACATCAACATCTACGGGGCGGTTTAACACACCGGGTACAATATCCCTCGGAACAACTACCCTTGGGTTTGGACACCTTACACCTGGTTCATCATAAGTGTGGTTCCATATTAAAGCTGTAGTATCAGGATTTGCATCAATATTCAGGAACAGAAGAGGTTTTTTCGGGTGTA
>JBEPYD010000574.1:0-2846 GCA_041641575.1 Bacteroidales bacterium | reverse complement strand
AAGCGGTAAAAATAAAATTGAAATATAATTACGAATGCTAACAATTAGCCTCTAATAAAGCGTTGCTTGCATACGCTTTACATTAGAGGCTGTGTTGAACTAAACATTGCCGGCACACGCACGTTTTTAAATATCTGTTTTTCTTTATTTTACCTATAGTGTTTTCAATGGGTTTATTTTAGTCATGGTTTTTTATTTTTGCTGCTATTTTTTACGGTCTTTGTAACTATGATGTAAATTCACTTTCATTTTCTGCAACAAAAAGTTTTTGCATCAGCCATTAAAGCTTGTTTGGAGATGTTGTATGTCTGATTATTTACAACCAGGCATACTTCTCCCACTTGCACTTTTGATGTACATGAAGCATTAACCCCAAAATAATTCCCGCCTGCTGCCAAAAATGTCATCAACAGGAGGTGCCCGCGGTTTTCTTTTGTAGGATTCTATCAGCACCAGTTTTTCGCCACATTCCCTGCAGTGTAACAATGATGACCGCTGGCCAAATCGAAGGGCCAGTATTTCCGCCCTGCTGAGCAGCGGAGGTGCAATGTAATCAGCATGTAAATCCTTCCTGATACGTTTCAGTGCTTTGGCTTTGTTGTTATTACTTAAAAAGCCAAGATGCCTGATACGGCGAAATCGCTCCGGGACTATATGCTCTAAGAACCGCTCCAGAAAGTCGACGCCCCTTAGCGTTGTTGTCTCTGTTTGATACTCTTTTTTACGATTACACCACCTGAAAGTAACATGATCCTTGGTTACTTTTAGTATCCGGCAGTTTGAGATGGCTACCCGGTGTGTATATCGGCCCAGGTATTCAACGACATTTTCTGAACTTCCAAAAGCCTTTTTGGCATATACTACCCATGGTTTTTTTATCAGATCCCGGGGGACAAACTTCCTGATCTTCCCCTGCTTTTTGAGCTTTCTCAGCTTTGTGGCAAACAGGTAGCTGAACTTAGATGAAAGATGTTCCACATCAAACAGGAAATCGCCATTTTGTTTGCTTTCTTTCCACTTGCCGTTGCTGTCGATCCCCCCGGCTGGAACAATAAAATGCACATGGGGATGGAACCTGATTTGCTGGTCCCATGTGTGTAGCACACAAATGGCTCCTAAACGGGCACCCAGTAGCTTCGGGTCTTTGGAAAAACATTGCAAAGTTTTCCACGATTGCCCTATCAATAAATCATACATTATCTTTCGGTTAAACCTGAAGAGTTCCAGCAAATCATGCGGGACAGTAAAGACAACATGAAAATACTTTACCGGCAACAATTCAGCCTTCCGGGCCTCCACCCACAACTCCTTATCTATCCCCTGGCAGCGTGGGCAATGCCTGTTGCGGCAGCTATGCATCATGTAGTGCATACTGCCACACTGCTTGCAGGCCAGTACAGAACCTCCTAATTCCGGGGTACGGCATTTTCCAAGCGCATTAAGAACTTTGTACTGATGTTTAGACACACCTTTTTTTCGAAGTAAGGCGGGTAAGAATGTACGTATTATTTTCCCCAGCTCATTTTGATCGTTCATGCCCATATAGCTTTTCCACGGGGCTGAACCCCGCCATCGGGTTAGAACGGGCAATGTGCAGGTACATCATAGTGGTGCGTATTTCGGCATGTCCCAGTTGGTTCTTCACGCTTACAATATCTAAGCCCATTTCAAGCAGGTGCGTGGCATAACTATGCCTCAAAGTATGCACGCATACCGGCTTATTAATCCCTGCTTTACGTATAGCCGCCCGAAAGGCATGGCGGATACCCTCGCGGCTGATTTGTTGTCCACGCACTTTACCATTAAACAACCAAACCTGTGGACAACTGGTAGACAGGTAATCTCCCAGTCTTTTCAAAACCAGTTTGGACACAGGTACATATCTGTCCTTTTTATGTTTGCTTTGCCGGATATGTACTAATTGCCGGTTAAAATCAATATCGCTTAATTTGAGGTTAATGGCTTCAGATATACGCAATCCACAATCGTATATCAAAGCAAACAAAATACGGTGCTTTAACAACCTTGGTGTCTTTAGGATCAAGCGGATTTCTGTTTGTGAAAATACTACCGGCAAGGCTTTGCTTTGCGCGATAGATGGTAGGTTAAGCAACAGTTTTTCCTGTTTAAACATACTGAACATGGTGCGAAGCCCGTATACCAGGTGTTTGAATGAACTCATACTGGGGGTTTCATGATCACGAATAAAGTACAGGTATTCCTCCATCTGATCAATAGATAAATCAAGTGGCGAACACCTGAGATGCAGAACCATCTTGGAAATTTGCATCAGATAATTACGCGTGCAAGATTCAGACTTGCCAGCAATGGTGTACTTGCGTAGAAACTTCTCGCTTAGGGATTTAAACTCAGGGACGGCTATACAAGCCTGCTCCAAATAAGATAATTTACTCATCAGCATTATATTTTATAATTAATAATGCCAGAAGATCACACTTTCAAATCAAATTATGTACTTTTAACCATAAGTTCCCGCTCTGCGGGTTTAGTTCAACATCGGCTATAGCAAATGCGGGCTGACTGCTTAAAAATGAAGATATTACAACTAAATAAAATTCGGTCTGACGGACAAAGATTCGGTTTCAAAATCCCGCACTTGCCATAGCCAGGGCCGTTAGGTGCAAGCCTAGCAGACGAACAAACCTGAAACATTTGGGAATAAAATGACAACTGATAATTATTACTTACTGACAAATAAAGATTATCCTGAGATGGCGAGTGCATTTGCACCTGATGACACCAAATTGGCACATGAGTTAATTCCAGAACTTGTTGATGCTGATAATTTGCCGTTTGAGTTGAGATTAATAATACTTTCAGTTGGT
>JBEPYD010000573.1:0-2846 GCA_041641575.1 Bacteroidales bacterium | reverse complement strand
GAAATGGGCCATGGTGATGAAATTGTTTTAGCCGACTGCAACTTTCCGGCTGCAAGCCATGCAAATAAGCTAATTACATACAGGGGTGTAGGGGTTATCCCTGTTTTAGAAGGTATTTTGAAATTATTTCCTTTGGATACCTATGTTTCCACTCCGGCTAAAGTTATGCGTACGGTGAGAGAAAATGAGGATGCACCAGAAATATGGAATTCATATAAATCAATCATACAACAGCACCATCCGGTTTTTAAAGAATTTGAATTAATAGAACGGTTCGACTTTTATACACACGCCCGTAATTCCTATGCAATAGTATCAACAGCGGAGAAAACCGGGTATGCCAATATCATACTGAAAAAGGGGGGTGTTTGAAAAGTGTTTTTTTAATCTGGTTTAGCAAAGGCTTTTGCAAATAATGCTCCACAAACCTTATTCTGGCGGCAGCGGATAACAAATATACCTGTTAAACCCTGAGCCCCCCTTGCTTCCTGCATCGTAGATAATTCCATAGCAGGGAGAATCAGGTTGATGTTTTAGGATCAGGCCCCTTACCCATGAACCTTCAATGTCTGAAACAGCTTTTGTAGAAGTTGGCCTTTTTTCAAAATCGGTGATGACTGAAAGATAAAGTTCCCGTGTACTTTGCGAGATAAATGCAATATAAATTCTACCCTCAAATGAAACGGCCTCAGCGCCAACCTGATCAGAGTCTACTGCATTTGTGATTACGGGCCTGTCTGAAACCCTAAAAGGATCAGACCAATTATTGTCCGCTAAACTTCTACTTAAATACAAATATCCGTCAGTTTGGCGAAAAATAATAACAGTAGTGCCGGGATCATCTAAATATAACAGGGGCAAAATAGCTATGGTTTCATATTCGGTTGTCCCCAGATCATTGGAAAATATTTTTGGCGAGGAAAGTGTATTATCTTTTAATAGCTGGCGAATCCAGCCTTTTCCATTGGTGCTTTTGTAGGCAATGTCAACGATGCCATTGGGTCTGCAGATGAGGGAAGGGCTTGTAAGGCCATTGGTGGTTGTTGAGTCAAGGGGGGAATCTTTTAACCATTCTCCATTTGCTTCCTTTATTTTTAGATGTAAGGATGTGCCTACACCATAAACAACTACTAAGCTTCCATCAGGCCTTAGTGCGATGTCTGCTGTTTGTACAGGTGGTTTTTCTTTGTCTGTAAGCAGGTAACTATTGGTAATCCAATGGTCATTGAATTTACGGTTATCAGTAGTCGCAAATGCGTGATAGTAAACATCCCGCCCCTTTTGATGCACAATGTGTATGATTCCTTCAGGAGACATAACAGCGCCCACCCCTTCAAGATCTCCTGCTGCAGGACGATTTTCTGCATCCACTTCAAACCATGAATCTCCATAATCTGTTGATTTTAACATCATAAAGCGGTTGTCGGTTTCCGTGGGCTCCATGATAAAATAAAGGTGGCCCTGGCTGTTTTCAAATGGGCCTATGCGTGCAGGTGTTTCAACGAAGGTTCCGCCAAGGTGTCGGGTAGGAACGTTTACGGTAAATTCAGGCTGCTGTCCCGGAAGGGGTAAACCATTATGATTAACCATGCGGATGCTAAAGATATCACCATCTTTAACCAGTTCAGGTCCATCGGCCCATCGGCGTACCACCAGTGCCCACTCAAATTCTGCCGTCTCGCCGCGGGGGGATCTAGGAATCCAACCGGGAGTAGTAGGCGCCAATGTTATGCCGGCACCCGAAGCAGAAGGAAGAGCAGAGATATCTAATAAATCACCTGCTGCTTCACCATAGAAAAAAGCTTTGCAACCTATAATGCTCATGGGTGGTGTTGCTGCTGAGGGATATGGAAATTCGTGGGCTTCTACATACCGCCATGGATTGTCATTCCACTTATACTGTAAACTGTATTGCCGGCGAAAAGTACCGGTGTCACTTTCCACTTCAAACCGGAGACGGAAAGGGGTGTCTACAGTCTGGTTAGGTGCCATGTTGGTTGCTGCGTCCCAACCGGTATTTGCATTCAGTGCACTGTTATAATCAGAACGAAACCGAAAAGCGGTAATGCTGTCTCCGGAATTGTCTTGCTGCTTACAGCAATTTTCATTCGATTTAAAATTTTGGCTATCACCAAGAGCCATCAGGTATTCAGATGAAGTCTTTAAATAAACCATTAAAAAAAACAGACCAATAACCTGTATTACTTTTGAATTCATGCTGAATGTATTGTTTATGTTAAAGTTGTAAATGTATATTCTTTGATGGAATTATGCGCCGGGAAATTTTGGCCATCAAATTAATAATGTCGGTCTATCAAACTCATATATCCCAACAAGGCACCCCAGTGGTAAAATGAATCGCTGTTGTTCAGGGATTCTGTTTTGTTGCGCCCTTCGCCGGCTGCCCGGTAATTCTCAAAAACTGATTTTTCACTATCCCAGTTATTCAATAATAATTTCTTTGATTTTTCAACTATGTCAGCCCTGGCTTCATGCAGGTTATAATTCAATATACCAAGGTATACCAAAAAATTCATGGGTGCCCAAATACGGCCTTTCCAATACTCCTGTTTTGAGAATTCTGGGTTTTCTTTTGAGACAGAAGGGATTACAAAGTCACCCCAAAAGACATCGGGATTGAAATAACAATTTCTTATCATCTTTTCTGCGTGCTCTTGTGGTATTTCGCCTGTTAGCAGAGGGTACAAATTGGTTGGGCTGATTACCTCACTGCTTTGTTTTGTATCCATTCTATAATTCAAATAAGTGCCTTTTCCCTCATCCCATAATTTTGATAACACAACTGTTATTTCACTGGCAGTTTGGAGCAATATTTCCCTGTCATT
>JBEPYD010000572.1:0-2859 GCA_041641575.1 Bacteroidales bacterium | reverse complement strand
CACATTAAAATTGATTGAAAACCCGGAGGACTTGAACATTTTGCTGGTTACCAGCGCTTTTCACATGCGGCGCGCTGAAGCCGTATTTAATAAAAAGGGTATCGCAGTTGATATATATCCTACCCATTTTATATCCTCAACCGGTCCGTTCAATCCGGTAAGCATTGTGCTACCTTCTGCTTCCACTTTTTCCGGTTGGGAAATGCTAATCAAAGAAGTTGTGGGTTTGATAATGTACAAAATCAAAGGATACGCATAAAAGACGCATATTTCATTCTGGTGGATATTTATCATTTAAATTGATAAACAACCGCGCATTTGGTATCAGGAAAAAAAAATGATGTTTTTGATTTGACTTTTAATAATGGATTGTACTTCATGTGTTGATATTTAGGGTAGAAATTAGTATATTTAGACTAAACCTATAATACTAACACTAAAAGTTCTAACTATATGAAGAATGATCTGCATAAATACATGTCAGAGCGTTATCAGCGCCAAAATCTGGTGACCAAAGCAGCAGGTCCGGTAATTACAATTTCCCGCGAATATGGCTGTCCGGCAAAATCAGTTGCCAAGAAACTTACCCAGGCATTAACTGAAATCAACAAGAAAAAGAACAAACCGGAATGGCGATGGATAAGTAAGGAATTGCTTCATGAAGTGGCCAAGGAGCTTCAAATGGATCCTTCGAACATCAAGTATGTTTTTGATTACCAAAAGAAAGGATTGCTTGATGACATTTTGTCCTCACACCTGAATAAGTACTACAAAAGCGACAGGCGCATCCGAAATACAATTGCAAAAGTGATCCGAAATATTTCCTACGATGGCAATGTGATTATTGTTGGGCGCGGTGGAGTAGCCATCACCAAGGAAGTACCCAAATCGCTGCACATAAATCTTGAAGCCCCCTTGGAATGGAGGACTTTGCGGACCAGTGAAAAAAATTGTTTGTCTATTGAAGATGCACGTATTTTTGCGCTTGATGTTGACAAAAAGCGAAAAGAGTTCAGGGAGTTTTTTGAAGGGAAAAATACCGACTACACCCGGTTTGATGTTTCGTTTAATTGCATGACATTAAGCATTCCGGAAATTGTGGATGCCATTGTAGATTTAGCCAAATCAAGAGATTTATTGTAGTCAAAATCAATTGCTTAACTTAAATTTTGTGTACTCAATTTGCAGGTTTAAACAAACAATGTAGCATACAACCACAATCTAACCTTCGTTTGTAGCACAATTCCACAGCAGATTTATTAATTTTACCGCAAAAACGCATGACGGAGGTTATTGAAGAACAATTAAGGGCAGCCATACGAAACATTCCCGATTTTCCGAAGCAAGGTATTCAATTTAAAGACATTACTACACTGCTTAAAAAACCAGATTTGTATTCATCTGCTATAGATTTATTAAGCAAGCCATTTGAAACCAGGGGAATAACAAAGGTTGCAGGAATTGAGGCAAGAGGTTTTATTTTGGGGGGAGCGCTGGCAGCAAAGCTTCAGGCTGGATTTGTACCGGTAAGAAAACCCGGTAAATTGCCGGCAGCAAAATTTTCATATGACTATCAGCTGGAGTATGGGAACGATGGTGTAGAAATTCATACCGATGCCTTTGACGAAAATGATGTAGTTCTTCTACATGATGACCTGTTGGCAACAGGAGGTACAGCCGATGCAGCGGTTCAACTGTTAAAAAAAATGAAAGTAAAAAAAGTATATTTTTGCTTTTTATGCGAGTTGGATTTTTTGCATGGAAGAGAAAAATTAAAAGATTTTGACGTGTTTTCACTAATACATTATTGATATGCAACGTTCACTTATTTTTGCCCTTGTTGGCGCTATACTGGTAGTAGTTTTTGCTATTCAGAATGCCACAACAGTAGATACCCTTAAACTGTGGTTTTGGGAAATTCAAAATTCACCCCTGGCTCTCATCATACTTATAACGCTTGCCCTTGGCGCCTTGCTGGGAATTTTGGTATCTATTCCGGGATATCGGAAACGTTCAAAAACCATTGAACAGTTGAAGAAAAGAATAAAATCCCTGGAAGCAAATGAAAAGAAAGAAAAACCCATAGAAGAGAAACCAGAGAGTACCTCCCCACCACCAAAAAACGCATGATTTGGCACAAGGATTGCTACCATATAAGTAGCAGTTCTTCCATAAAATATATCCCATAAAGGGAGCAAGCCGGATAACTTTTCCGGCTTTTATTTTTTTACGCAACCTTTATGGGTATAAATCCATCTGATAATAAAGGATGTTTTTTATGTTTGGCACAGTAATTGTTTCTTATTAAACAGCAGTTCTTCCTAACATATACTTGATAAAATTCAGGGCAAGCCGGATCACCATCCGGCTTTTATTTTTTTATACAGATGTGCTAAATTCTGTCACGAACTGCGTTCTAAAAATATTGTAAGTAAACTTTCCTCCCCATTCATTGTTAACGCCGGGCATCTAATAATTCTGGTTCGTTCTCATTCTAAATAAGTTCGTAAACAATCAAAGTGTATTCATTATTGGTAAACCGTTATTAACCAATAAAAAACAACCATTAATGTAAAATGGACAATATCCCCGATATCGGGTATTGTCAGACGTGATTTATTGGCCTAACTTAGCCTTTCGAATTTTAAAGAATCGGTTTAAAACGGAAATCATTTTACAGAAACAAATGAATTAGAAAATTAAAAAAGGTGCAGCCGTCAACAGCTACACCTTCATAACGCAAATTTAATAAACCAATTGCATTGTACTTTTACGCACAACACCGTGCTAAGTTCGGTATAATGTTTTAAAAAACATGGATTTAACACCATAAAATTGGGTTAAAACGAACAAAATGAG
>JBEPYD010000571.1:0-2865 GCA_041641575.1 Bacteroidales bacterium | reverse complement strand
AAGGGAAAGACCATAGTGCGAAGCCGGAAAATCAAGGGTAGTAAAAGAACATTCTTTTAAAAGATGATAAAACTTTTCCAATCCATACTGCCGCAGCATGCGCACTGCAGGCACATTCAGAGAACGTGCCAGGGCATCGCTGGCAGGAACAGCACCATCAAAAGAGCGGGAAAAATTTTCCGGCACATAATCTCCCATTCGGGTAGGAACATCTGCCACCAGAGTGGTAGGGAGAATGGCGCCATCATCCAGTAAGGCGGCAAATAACAGTGGCTTCAGTACACTGCCGGAACTTCGCCGTGAAGTAATTAAATCCACATCGGGGCTGTGTTCAGGATTATTGGGATGCGGAAGGTTGCCTCCGTAGGCGAGTACTTTGCCGCTTTCAATTTCCGTAACCAATACGGCTGCATTGTATATATGGTTGGCCGACAAAGTAGTTTTATATCGGTTCATTACCTGGTTTACCCGCTGCTGTAATGCCGGATTAAGGGTAGTCATCACCTTCCGTTGAGGAAATTTTTTGTATAATCGCTCAACCAAATGAGGTGCTGTTGCAGGAATGGCATTTGGCTCGCCAGGCAGGGGTTCCGTTAGTGCAAGTTTATGTGAGAGGCTGTCAATGATTCCCTGCTTTTGGAGCTTTGATAATAAGCGGTTGCGCTTTTGCAATAGCAAATGCTGATTTCTGCCAGGGTGGATGAGTGCCGGGGCATTGGGTAAAACGGCAAGGGTAGCTGTTTCAGCCCAGCTTAAATCAGCTGGTTTTCTGCCAAAGTATCGCCAGGCAGCGGCTTCCAAACCCACAACATTGCCTCCAAAAGGTGCATGTGAAGCATAAAGGTTAAGAATTTCGTCTTTAGAATATTTTAATTCCACACCCACACTTAAAAGGCTTTCGATTCCTTTTTGCCAAATATTCCGGGGTTTTCCCTTCCGACTCATACGCATTACCTGCATGGTAAGTGTACTGCCGCCACTTACTATTTCTCCCGCTTTTATATTTTGTTGCAAAGCGCGCAACAAAGCACCGGGATTTATACCAGGATGATAGAAAAAAAACCGGTCTTCAAAAGTTGTGATACAGGAAATGAAGCGTTGCGGAACGGAATCTGATGGTGGAAAACGCCACTGTCCGTCGGGAGCAATAATGGCTCCCATAAGGTTTCCCTGTTCATCCTCCACAACAGTGGCATAAGGATCAGAAAAAAGGGGATCAGGTGTAAGCAACCACAGAAAACCCAAAAAAAGAATAAAACCAGCAAGAATAAAAAAGCCTGATTTTCTTTTTATTACACCAGAATACCGGGACACGCAGTTATTTTATTTATTGAGTGCTTCTGCCCCACCAACAATTTCCAGAATTTCATTGGTAATAGAAGCCTGACGGGCTTTGTTGTACGTCAGTTTTAAATCTTTTACCATATCTGTTGCATTGTCTGTAGCTTTGTGCATGGCTGTCATACGCGCACCATGTTCTGCCGCATGAGAATCAAGCAGGGCTTTATAAAACTGAATTTTTAATGACTTGGGAATCAGTTCCTCCACAATATACTCTTTTGAAGGCTCAAGAATGAATTCTATTTCGTGGGGCTCTTCCTCACCTGTTTTATTATCCAGTAATACAGGTAAAAATGGCTCTCGTGTAAGTATTTGCACTGCAGCATTCTTAAACTGGTTATAAATCAATTCCACCTTATCAAAACGCTTACCGGTAAACTTTTGCATAATATCTGCCACTACAGGCTCAACATTATCAAATGTAAGTTCATCGTACAATTCATTATGGGAGGAAATCATTTTTAGTTCTCGTGTGCGTAAAAAGTCGGATGCCTTTTTACCGATGGCCACAAAGTACAAATTTTTGTTTTTCAGATGCTCTGCATAATTAGTTTTTATCAAATTTTCAGCCATTCGGGTTACGGCACTGTTAAACCCTCCTGCCAATCCCCGGTTGGAAGTAATTAAAACCAGAAGAACTCTTTTCTCTTCCCTCACAGCACCATATACATTTTTTTCATCATCCTTTAACCCACTCATCAGGTTTTCCAGAATTTGGTTAAGCTTATCAGCATAGGGCCGCATTTGCGTAATGGCTTCCTGTGCCCTGCGCAATTTTGCAGCCGAAACCAGTTTCATGGCGCTGGTAATCTGCTTGGTGGAATTTACAGATTCTATCCGTGTACGTATGTCTTTTAAATTGGCCATACAAAAATTACATTATGCTTTGAATTTTTTTGCTACATCAAGTGCAGTTTTTTCAAGGGTAGACTCCGATTCAGGTGTTAGTTTCCCCTGCTCAAGCTCTTTAAGAGTATCCTGTTCAGCTGTTTCAAGTCTGTCAATAAAAGCAGCTTCAAATTCTTTGATCATATCTACCGGCACTTCTTTCAAAAGTCCTTTGGTTCCGGCATATATTACAGCAATTTGATGTGCGACAGGCACTGGCGAATACTGCCCCTGCTTAAGCAATTCCACATTCTTCGCACCCTTGTTCAATACAGCTTTTGTAGCAGCATCCAGGTCAGAACCAAATTTGGCAAAAGCTTCCAGCTCCCTGTATTGTGCCTGATCTATCTTCAGCGTACCAGCAACTTTTTTCATTGCTTTTACCTGGGCATTTCCTCCTACCCTACTCACAGAAATACCCACGTTAATTGCAGGCCGAACACCGGAGTTAAACAGATTCGATTCAAGGAAGATCTGTCCATCAGTAATGGAAATTACGTTTGTTGGAATATAGGCTGAAACGTCCCCGGCCTGGGTTTCAATAATGGGCAAGGCAGTAAGTGATCCTCCGCCTTTTACCATTGGCCTTAAAACATCTGGCAAATCGTTCATTTGTGCAGCCACCTCATCTGATTC
>JBEPYD010000570.1:0-2896 GCA_041641575.1 Bacteroidales bacterium | reverse complement strand
CGGGCTTACACCCAACGGGCATTCCATTACCCAGCGGATAGAATATCTAAAAGGAGCATTCTATATCATCCGTCATAATTTCTGGACAGGAGTGGGCACCGGCGACCTGCAGGTGGCGTTCGACCATTACTATACCGACACAAATTCAGAACTATACAAATCAAACCAGCGAAGGGCACATAACCAGTACATCACATTTTTTGTTGCTTTTGGCATCTTCGGTTTTCTATGGGCAATGTTCGCCTTGTTCTACCCCATTTTTTACGAGCGCAAATTTAACGACTACCTGTTTATGGTATTCTTTATCACAGCATTTCTCTCCATGCTTAATGAGGACACCCTTGAAACCCATGCCGGAGCCAGCTTTTTTATGTATTTTTATGCTTTGTTTCTCCTTGGGACAAATTCATATAATTTAATTATCCGAAAACCTGATGAAAAACAACCAATCTGATTTTCTGAAAAGAGCCATTGCCATTGCACGTGAAAATATGGCCGTCGGAGGAGGCCCTTTTGGGGCCGTAATTGTAAAAGACAATGAAATCATAGCTGAATCAGGCAACCAGGTTACCACACATAACGACCCCACGGCCCACGCCGAGATAGCAGCCATTCGGCTGGCCGCAAGCAACTCCGGCACATTCGACCTTTCCGGATGCACCCTTTATGCTTCATGCGAACCCTGCCCCATGTGCCTGGGAGCCATTTACTGGGCACGGCTCGACGCCCTCTGCTTTGCAGGTTCGCGCAACGATGCGGCTGATGCCGGCTTCGACGATGCCTTTATTTATGAAGAAATTGTTAAACCCGTTGAAAAAAGGAAAATACCTGCCAAACAGAGCCTGCAGGCCGAAGCCAGGGAAGTTTTTAAGGAGTGGATGGACCTGGAAGAGAAAACCCGGTATTAACCACAGAATGAATTAAAATCTTTACCTTTGTAGTCCTAAATTTTTAACATCATTTTATATTATGATACAACCAGACCAGCTGAAGGAATTGCAGGAGCGCGGGCAGGCGCTGAGGAGGCATCTTTGACATTGAAAAAAAGCAAATAGAACTCGAACAGGAAGAAGAAAAAACCCAGGTACCGGAATTTTGGGATGATCCGAAAAAGGCAGAAGAACAGCTAAAACTTGTGGCCAGCATCAGGAGCTGGGTAGATGCATCAAAAAAAATAACCACGGCACTGGAGGAACTCCAGGTGATGTTTGATTTTTATAAGGAAGGGGAAGCCGAAGAAAAAGATGTAACCGATGCCTACACCCGAGCCCTGCGCCTGATAGAAAAACTGGAGTTTAAAAATATGCTCCGCAATGAGGAAGATTCACTCGGAGCTCTCCTTAAAATCAATGCTGGTGCAGGAGGCACTGAATCCCAGGACTGGGCTGAAATGCTCATGCGCATGTACATTCGTTATGGCGAACTAAATGACTACCAGGTAAAAGAAGTGGAATACCTGGGCGGTGATGAGGCCGGGATTAAAAGTGTTACACTGGAAATCAACGGTGAATATGCCTACGGATACCTGAAGAGCGAAAATGGTGTACACAGGCTGGTGCGCATTTCTCCCTATGATGCCAACAAACGCCGACACACATCGTTTGCCTCTGTTTTTGTATCGCCAATTGTAGATGATACCATTGAGATAAATGTAAACCCCGGAGATATCAGCTGGGAAACCTACCGCTCAAGTGGTGCCGGAGGACAGAATGTAAACAAGGTAGAAACAGCCGTGCGTTTACGTCATGCCCCTACAGGCCTGGTAATTGAAAACCAGGAAACACGCTCGCAGCTGAAGAACCGCGAGAATGCCATGCGTATCCTCAAATCGCATCTATACGAGCTGGAGATTCGCAAAAGAACAGAAAAACAAGCTGAAATAGAAGGTCAGAAATTAAAAATTGAATGGGGATCGCAAATTCGTAATTATGTGCTGCACCCATACAAGCTGGTAAAAGATCTACGTACAAATCTTGAAACCTCAAATGTGCAGGATGTGCTCGATGGCCATATCGATGATTTTATAAAAGCCTTTCTGATGCAGTTTGGCGGATCAAAATAAAAAAATCTTTATCATGAAAATGTACACCATATACCATAATCCACGTTGCAAAAAAAGCAGGGCCTGCCTCACTTACCTGCAGGAAAATGAAACGCCTCATATGGTGGTGGAATACCTTAAAACACCGCTCTCTAAAGAAATTATTGCCCGTTTGCTGATGAAGCTGAACAAAAAGCCAAATGAGATTATACGCAGGCAGGAAGAAGTTTATAAAAAAGAATTAAAAGGCAAAACCTTTACGGATGAAGAATGGATAAAAATTATTTTGGAAAACCCGAAATTATTGCAGCGGCCCATTGTGGAAAGTAAGTATCGGGCAGTAATTGCCGATCCACCGGAAAAAGTAGAAGAACTTGACTAAAAAATAAAATAACCCATAAAAAATACAGCAATGGATTACAGAATTGAAAAAGACACCATGGGGGAAGTACAGGTACCCTCCGAAAAATACTGGGGAGCCCAGACTGAGCGCTCACGCAACAACTTTAAAATCGGTACGCCGGCTTCCATGCCCATTGAAATTATTCATGCTTTTGCTTACCTCAAAAAAGCAGCTGCCATGGCCAACCACGAACTGGGTGTGTTGCCGGAGGAAAAAAAGGAGCTTATTGCCAAAGTTTGCGACGAAATAGCCGAGGGAAACCTCGACGATCAGTTCCCGCTGGTAATCTGGCAAACAGGTTCCGGCACACAGTCGAACATGAACGTAAATGAAGTAGTGGCCAACCGTGCCCACGTGCTGGCAGGCAACCTGTTGGGCGAAGGCGAAAGGCTAATACATCCGAACGATGATGTAAACAAATCGCAATCATCCAACGACACTTTTCCTACAGC
>JBEPYD010000569.1:0-2899 GCA_041641575.1 Bacteroidales bacterium | reverse complement strand
CGTATGGAATCCTTTTTTGAAATGAAAAGCTGGTAGAAATCCAGCATACATAAAAACAAAAAGGCTCCTGTAAGGAATTTTGCCATTAGAAAAAAGAAATCATAGAAATATCCTGCCACAAATAGCATAACCAGGGCTGCTAGAGAATAATAAAAATATTCAGCAGTGTACAATGCACGTATAGTGTCTTTTATATTTTTAGCGTGGAATTTCAAGAGAATGAATTATTTCTGATACAACATCGGCCGGCATTATTCCCTCAAGCTCTTTCTCAGGAGTGAGATAAATTCTGTGCTCCAATACAGGATTAAGGATTGAATGTATGTCTTCAGGAATTACAAATTCGCGTCCCTGTATGGCAGCCATAGCTTTGGCACTAATGAGAATGTTGGTTGCAGCCCTTGGTGAAGCCCCAAGATATACCGAGGGATGATTCCTGGTAGCAATAGCCAAATCTGAAATATATTTTATCAAATGATCCTCAACTTTAATAAAATGCACCTGCTTTTGAAAATTCAAAATGTTGGCGGCAGATAAAACAGGACTTACTTCATCTAACTCGTGGGTTCCTCTCCGTGTATGCGCATTATGGAGGATTTTTACCTCATCTTCAGCCGCAGGATATCCAACATTTAGTTTAAAGAGAAATCTGTCCATTTGGGCTTCCGGAAGCTGGTAAGTACCTTCATGCTCGAGGGGATTTTGGGTAGCAAATATTGCAAATGGAGCGGCCATTTTATATGCTTTTCCATCAATAGTGACTTGCCTTTCCTGCATTACTTCAAAAAGCGCAGATTGCGTTTTGGCAGGTGCCCGGTTAATTTCATCAATCAATACCAGGTTTGCAAATATGGGCCCCTGTACAAACTCGAAAGCACCTGTTCCAGAATTAAAAACAGAAGTACCTGTTACATCTGAGGGCATCAAATCGGGCGTAAATTGTATCCTCGAATAAGAGGCACTTATAGCCTGAGACAACAGCCTGATGGTTAGAGTTTTGGCAACACCTGGAACCCCTTCAAGCAAAACATGCCCATTGGCAAGCAGAGAAACAATTAAGAGATCAATCAATTTATCCTGCCCCACTATTACCTTTGCTATCTCTTGTTTAAGCTGGAAAACATTCTCGCGTAAGACTGTAAGCCCGGTTTTTTCATTTTCATTTTGCATGGATAGGTATTTAATTTTGATTATTTATTTACAATTATTTTTAAATCTTTCAATATGGTCGTTTAGTTCTGACAACTGGTTAACATTGATATCTATCGAAGTCTCTGTCGTTTTGATACTGTCAAACAGATGCGTAATATCTCTGCGCTCAATACCTGATTTTGCAGTAATATGGTTTATTGTTGCTTCATCATATTCTATTTTTGTAAGATAGTACCGAGATTTTAGAAAATCCTTAAAATACAGGATTATTTTGGTGGCTATGTTCTTATGGTTACTTGTACTATAAAATAAATTACCTGTTGTTTTAATAAAATCAAGTGTTGTATTTTCAGGAGGATAAAAAAGCGGCACGGGCCGTTGCCGTCGCTTACCTCCAAAAAACAGGTACATCAATATACCAAAAAGCAACAGGTAGTAGGCATTGCGCAACGCTGGCATAGACAGGATGTATCGTACGGGAGAAACATTTGGCGCATTCCCGGGTTTGTAATAACTGTCCCACAAAATTTTTTCCCCATTTAAATATGCCAGGCAGTTGGCATAATATTCATTTTGACTGTATAAGATATGATAATTTGTAAATGGCAAGGGCTGGCAATGGAGAAGAAATCTTCCTGAACCATATTGTGTGGAAATATAATTAACCATCCCCTGCTCATTTATCCCTATTTGCCTGGAAGAACTACTGTCAAATCTTGTGAAATGTGCCTGGGGCATGTTTCTTGCAAAGGTATAACCATCCTTTTTATTTAATGCCGGATTTAGCAGATTAAGCCTGGTTTTACCCACACCTAAAGCTGATGAATCCAATACAGGTGCGGAAACATCAAATCCTAATGTATCCATAAACTGTTGGTTAAAAGTCAATGATGATATAAACATTGTATTTCCCTGAGCAACAAATTCAAGTAGGGCTTCACGGTCATACCTGTCTGGTGAAAAATGTGCAGTTAATACCATGAGGTCATAACGGCTATCATGGTATTTGTTTAATCCTTCATAAAAACTCAAAGAATTATTTTCCACCGCTGCATCAGGAAATATTTCAGGCAAAATTTGTCTCATTACATAACCACCATATGGTGTTTTCGCACTACTTTTCAGGTTCAGATCCCATGACAACCTTTCAGGAGCATAATGCTGCAATATTACCAGCAACACGAACAATACGCCCATGATTATGAACAGAAAATTTTTATTCTTTAACATCCTGCGCATGAAGAAAGGTTAGGAATTTTTTCTGATGTATTTCATAAGTCCGTCGATCAATTTCATGGATGCCATACCAAACCATATTATAAATATTTACCAATTGAAGAAAATTATCAGCCAATGAGGTATTCCTTTTTAATTCTTCAAGATAATGACTATTTGTTTTTTCCCTTGAATAAACAATTAAATTCGTCTCATCTAAATGCTCTACTATTCTTAAGAACCGATACCTTATGGCCAATCTGAACTGCTGCTGTTCTTCGGCATCTAAAATAAGACTATCGGTATCAACACCTTCTTCATATGGCTGACGAATATTAAAATCAGGTGATTGTATTTTCTTTTTAGAGGCATATACCCGGTACAGAGAGGATTTTGTAAAAACGACAACCAAAAGTATAACAATAGCACCCCACAACAATATCCTGAACAAGACCGGTAAACCTCCGATTACAAAAGCAATATCTTCACTAAACCGCTGAAACAAAGATTTCAATTTCATCCAAATACTAAA
>JBEPYD010000568.1:0-2913 GCA_041641575.1 Bacteroidales bacterium | reverse complement strand
TTGAAAAACCGATGGTAAATGGCCGTACTTTATTGGGCATGGCAATTTTAAAAGGCGAAGGGGAAAAAGTTCAACAATTGCTTGAAGCAGGCGCAAGCCCGAATACCCCTGACATATTTGGCTTTACACCCATGCATATAGCAGCCTCTGCCTTTCATGGAAATGATAATTATTCAAAATACGATATCTTCCGAATGGTGATGAGGGCTAATCCTGATCTTTCAGCCCGTACCAATGATAGGTTATCTGCCCTGCATCTGGCTGCCATGAATGGTCACAGGGCCTACCGGCAACTTGCCAAACATGATATACTCAGGATAAGTGATTTGGTGGAAGCCGGCATAAACCCTGATGTGAGAGATAAACAGGGAAGAACACCTTTGCATTGGGCCAGTTTGCAGGGATATCCATATTTAAGTGGCATAGTAGGGGTAAGTGAAATTGCTGTGGAAAATCTCATTGAATTAGGGGCAAAAATTAACAGCCAGGACGACCAGGGAAATACACCTTTGCATTATGCGGCAAAAATGCGGTACCATAATATCGTGTATGCATTGATCGAGGCAGGTGCAGATACATCCATCCTGAATAAGACCGGAGAAACAGCCATAGATATAGCCGGGGGAAAAAATTACCAGGACATTCTGAAAGTAATTCGAACAAAAACGAAACCGGAATCTTATAAATTTCTTGAGCAGGAAACCACACCCACGGATCCACTGCTGGGAAGAGCACTTATGAAAGCAGCATGGGAGGGAGACAAAGACGAAGTGAAAAACCTTCTGGAACAGGATGCAGATGTATTTTTTATAGATTCTGATGGTTTCAGGGCGATTGACCGTGCCCGGGACAATGGATATGATGAAATTGTAAAGATGTTGAAAGATGCAGAAAAGTAAAACACGCTTTACATTTCTCAACATCAAAGGAATTGGATTGTTATTTATTAGGCAGCGTTCTCTCTTTCGTTTTATAATATTATCCTGGCATAACAAGGAATGATCAACTATACATAAATAAATTCTGAAACTGATTATCCATGAATGACATATACATTACCGGCGAGACTACTTTCGACATTTTATTTGAGAAAGATCAGCCTAAAAAGCTAAATGTTGGAGGAAGTCAGCTTAACACGAGTGTTTCTTTAGGAAGACTTGGGTTGCCCGTGTCTCTCATTACACGGCTGGGATCAGACAGGCTGGGCAGTTTAGCCGGTGCCTTTTTGCGCAAAAATGGCATTAATACTTCCTACATTAGCCGTTTTGAAGGAAACTCACGGATTGCACTTGCATTTCTTGATGATCAGAAAGATGCTGAATATACATTTTATGATGATCCACAGTCGGAAACCGTTTTAATTTTTCCCAAGGCAAAAGAAAACGACATTGTACTGTTTGGCTCTTCATTTGCTTTAAAAAGAGATCCGGGAGAGTACCTTTCCCGATTTATCCGTACGGCACTAACGGCCAAATCCATTATTATTTACGATCCGAACTTTAGAAAGTATGACCCGGAAAAATTGCCCGAGCTGCGTTCTATCATGGAAGAGCATATGACGAAGGCGACCATAGTGAAAGGTTCTGATGAAGATTTTATGGCTATTTACGGAGAAACCGATCCGGAGAAGATATATGAATATATCACTGCCATTAATAAACATGCTATTTTGATATTCACGGCAGGCCCGGATGAAGTGGCAGTCATCCGGAATCAACAGACGGAGCGGTTTCCTGTGCCACGGATTCAACCCGTAAGTACTATTGGCGCGGGTGATGGATTCACCGCGGGGCTGATTTATGGGTTAACCCGTGAGAATATCACTTTTGAAGCCCTAACAAATCCATCAATTCCACTCAGCATGGAAAAAATCATTAAAGATGCCATAACATTTGCGAATAATGTATGCATGCAAAAGGAGAACTATGTATCTCATGAATTTGCAAAGTCTCTGCTATCGAAATAATTACCTGCCAAACGTATTATTCATTTTGTTCCTTTCATTGATAATTATTACATTTACTTTGCCTGAAACAAAAAATACCTGATAAAAAATTTAACTTTAACAAAGATTAATTGATCACAAGCAAATAGTTTAATCCAACATTATGAAATTAGATTATACTCTAAATCTTTTTGGAACAGCAAGTGCTGTTCTCCTGATGGCATCATGTGCCAATAACCAGGGCACTGGTGATGCAGAAGTAGCTCAAAAACCCAACATCATTTATATTATGGCCGATGATCTTGGCTATGGCGATTTGGGCGTTTACGGTAGTGAACATATCAAAACACCGAATATCGATAAAATGGCTGAGAAAGGCATGATGTTCACACGCCATTATGCCGGTAGTCCGGTTTGTGCCCCTTCCAGATGTGTATTAATGACGGGCAAACATACCGGGAGTGCGGTTATCAGGGGAAATAAGCAGGCCGAACCCTCAGGTCAGCTGGCACTCCCTGATGAAGAAGTTACAGTGGCTGAATTAATGAAAGACGCCGGGTATACCACTGCCATGATAGGCAAATGGGGCCTGGGTGTGCAAAATACCGAAGGCGAGCCCAGTGAACAGGGATTCGATTATTACTATGGCTACCTTGACCAGGTGCTTGCCCATAACTATTATCCTGAATATCTTATACGAAACGGAGAGTCTGAATTATTACCCAATGAAGTTCAATACCTTGACACCACTGCATGGCATAAAGGACTTGGCAGTTATTCCACAGTTAAGGAAGTATATTCCAACGACCTCTTTACGCAGGATGCACTTAAATACATAGAGGAGCATGATGATACATCTTTTTTCCTCTACCTGCCTTACACCATTCCGCATAATAACGGAGAAGCTCCAGATGGTGAAAAACAGGAAGTTCCGGATTTGGGTATTTATGCTGATAAGGACTGGCCCG
>JBEPYD010000567.1:0-2917 GCA_041641575.1 Bacteroidales bacterium | reverse complement strand
GGATTATAAATTGTAGCAGAGAATAAAGCCTCGCCAGAAGCTGCATCCATCACAGTGCCACTAATGGTAATGTTCTGTGCCTGCAATGAAAAACACCCACACAGGAAGATAACAATTAGATTTTTCACTAAACATATATTTAAGTAAACCTTCGAAATTTATATTTATACCTGTTTGAAAAATACTTAAGTGAAAATATGGGGCTATAAATTATGATGAAAAATGTGTAGCTATTTAATTAATGTCAGTTTTAGCCATACCTTTCAGGTGCTTTATATCAAAAAAAAAGTTTTATGTTCTTAAAATGACAGATATTATCATTAATACTTAACGGTGAATAGGAAACAAAATTACATTCTTTTTAATAATCCCAAATATAAATTTAAATTATGGAGTTTAAGAAATGAAATTCTATCCCTAAAAAACAATTATAATTCTTTTAAAAAAAATGAGGATGTCCATTAATAATCACCCAAACACCCTCATTTAAAAAATTTGCAAATTTGTTTTATTGAAGCATTGCAATTTCTTCTAAACTTTTTTTAATTTCTTCTTCAGAAACAGAGAAATTGGTTAACTGACCCGACAAATACTTATCGTAAGATGCCAGATCAAAATGGCCATGACCAGAGAAATTAAACAGGATGGTTTTACTTTTGCCTTCCTTTTTAGCTATTTCGGCTTCTTTCACCACTTGTGCGATGGCGTGGCAGGTTTCAGGAGCCGGGATTATTCCTTCTGTACGGGCGAATTTTACGCCGGCATCAAAAGTTTCAAGCTGTTCAACAGCAGCGGCTTCTATAAGTTTATCTTTCAGTAACTGACTTACAATGGCGCCAGCACCATGGTAACGCAGGCCACCGGCATGAATTTGCGCAGGAACAAAGTTATGGCCCAGGGTAAACATAGCAATTAAAGGTGTATGGCCAACAGTATCACCAAAATCATACTGAAACTGTCCTTTTGTAAGTTTAGGACATGAATGTGGTTCTACAGCCACACAGCGAATATTTTTACCATTCAACAGGTTTTCACGGATAAATGGAAAAGAGATTCCTGCAAAATTTGATCCTCCACCGAAAGGCCCGATAACCACATCCGGAAAATCATCGGTTTTTTCAAATTGCTTAATCGCTTCCAGTCCAATGATTGTCTGGTGCATCAGCACATGGTTTAAAACACTGCCAAGGGAATATTTGGTATTTGGATCTTTGGCAGCCATTTCCACAGCCTCGGAAATAGCAATTCCTAAACTCCCAGGAGAATCGGGGTTTGCAGCTAAAATCTGACGGCCAGATTCAGTAAGTTCGCTTGGAGATGGCACCACGTCTGCACCCCAGGTGTTAATCATAAATTTCCGGTAAGGCTTTTGCTCATAGCTCACCTTTACCATAAACACTTTAATATCAATATCAAATATGCTTCCGGCAAAACTGAGAGCACTACCCCACTGGCCGGCGCCAGTTTCAGTAGTGATATGTTTTACGCCCTCTTTTTTATTATAGTAGGCCTGGGCTATTGCAGTGTTCGGCTTATGTGAACCTGCAGGACTAACACCTTCATTCTTATAATAGATTTTTGCCGGAGTATCCAGTAGTTTTTCAAAATTATAAGCCCGGATCAACGGGCTGGGGCGATACAGGGTATATACATCCAAAACCTCCTCCGGAATATCTATCCAGGTGTCTGTCGCCATTTCCTGTTTTATAAGCTCCATGGGAAAAAGTGGCGCCAGGTCATCAGGACCAAGCGGTTGCCGGGTTCCCGGGTGCAGGGGTGGCATCATCTTATTTGGCATGTCGGCCTGGATATTGTACCATTGGGTAGGCATTTCTTTCTCAGACAGAAAGATTTTTCTGGTTTTGGTCATAGTTTTTTGGTTTAAATTATGTTTTATAACAGCATTATACAAATATAATTACTATTCTAATATGGACAACACTGACTGCAATTCTTTTTTGTTTTTGAAGTAGTATTGTAATTGCCCCACAGGTATCTATTTAGAAATCTCATCTAATAACAGTAATAAAAGCATAGGTCGGATAAGCATCCTGAAAAGAAGTTAAACAGATATTATTTATTCTTTTTTACATAAAAGCAGTTTGGCACCTCAGTAAAACCCGTAATCTCTCTCAAAATATTTCTCTCTATGCACAGGCTTCCAACCGAAAACATATCTACTTTTAGCTTTTCTTTTTATAATTTTGTATGCACGCTGACATAAAAAATTTGAGATAATGAAACAAAAGCAACTTAAAATAAATGGCCTTGAAATAACTTACCTTGACAATGAATCAAAAGGTTTACCATTAATACTTTTACACGGTAATTCGCTTTCTGCGTCTCTTTTTAAACATCAATTTGAAGATGAAAAACTCGGAAAATACAGATTAATTGCACCTGACCTTCCCGGTCATGGCAAGTCTCCTCATAGTGCAGACCCTGAGAATGATTATTCGGTAAAAGGTTACATAAAAATACTTGCAAAATTTATAGAAAGAATCATGCCCGGGGAATTTGCGATATTTGGTCATTCTCTTGGCGGCCACATTGCAATTAATCTCCTTCCAAAATTTAACAAATGTAAAGGATTAATAGCCCTCGGCACACCTCCTTTAAAATTACCGGTAAATCCGCAGGAGGCATTTTTACCCAGTCCTTTTATGGGGATTGCTTTTAAAGCTGAAATTACCGATGAGGAGAAAAGAATGCTTGCAGCTGGTTATCTGGCTGAAAAACATGCAGAACTTGATTCTATAACGGAAGCCTTATCGGCCACGGATCCTATGGTAAGACCTTTTATAGGAAAGTCTATTACAAACGGCCAAACGAAAGATGAAACAGTAATTCTCAAAAAATCAAAAGACAAGAAAATAGCCCTGGTTACAGGTGAAAACGATAAAATTGTGAACATCAA
>JBEPYD010000566.1:0-2922 GCA_041641575.1 Bacteroidales bacterium | reverse complement strand
ATGCCTTTTCTCCGCATAAGTTTGTGCAAAACTGGGATACGCCTATTTTGGTAATTACAGGTAAAAAGGATTTCCGTGTGCCTTACACCGAGAGCATTCAGGCATTCAATGCTGCCAAATTAAGAGGTATTCCTGCACGGCTTCTTGTTTTTCCTGATGAAAGTCACTGGGTGCTAAAACCCCAAAACGCTGTATTGTGGCACCGCGAGTTTTATACATGGCTTGATAAGTGGTTGAAATAGTGTTGTGGTAGTGTAAATTTCTTTAGGATTCTTCCTCAAGGATGTAATTTGCCATGCGTATTTTATCTTCCATGGACAGAGAGGCATCAATCCAATGGATGACATGTCCGTTTTTTTCCATTTTGCGGAACCATGTCATCTGCCGTTTGGCGAACTGATGTATGGCGGTATTAAGCTGGTTAAACATTTCATCATAAGATAGTTCTCCTGTTATGTAAAGCGTTACATACTTGTACTCCAATCCATAAAAGGTTAGGTCTTCCGGAGCAAGATCATTCAGCAGGTCCTTAACCTCGTCCACCATACCATCATCAAGCCGCTGCTTTAGCCTTTTGGTTATCCATTGCCTTTCCACAGAGCGTTTGTTCCTGATGCCAATATTGATGCTCTTGATATCGGGAACATTATTGGTATGAATTTCATTTTTTTGGGCATAAGTTTCAATCTCGATAGCACGAATTACTCTTTTTTTGCTGGTTAAATCGGTAGTGTTATGCAGGTTTTTCATTTGAGAAAGCTGCTGCCCAAGTTCATCCAGTGTTTTTTTCTCAAGTTTTTTCCTGAGATCTTTGTCTATGGGAGCATCTACAAGATCGTAACTGCTTACAACAGCATCAATATATAAACCACTCCCCCCACAGAGCAATGGAATTTTACCTTTTTTGGTTATTTGCTGAAAAGCTTCGGAAAAATCCCTTTGGTATTCAAAAAGGTTATAATTATATCCCGGATCAACAATATCAATAAGGTGGGCAGGTATCTTTTTTTCTTCTACAATATAATCGTTGTAATCTTTGCCAGTGCCAATATCCATTTTTCGGTAAACCTGCCTGGAATCCGCGGAAATTATTTCACTATCCAGAAGATAGGCCAATTGCGCTGCAAATGGAGTTTTTCCTGAAGCCGTGGGACCAAGTATGGTGATGAGATTATTTTTGTTAGATGACTTTTTTTTCATTGAGATTAGTGAATAATGATGATTATATTAACTTTAAATTTATTTTCAGAGATGAAGGTTGCAATTTAAAGCAAATTGAGAATTTAAAAAATAGTGTATTTTTGTTTTTGCAAAACCATTTTGAATGGATATAAACGGATTCACCAAAAGACTACAAAATTTAATTACCCATACAGGGACAGAATGGGGTACCATTGAAAAAGAAGGCCATGAATGGAAAAGGGTATTTTCCACATATGCATTGCCACTGATATTTTTAATGGGACTTTCATATCTTGTTGGATATATTCTGTTTACGGATCAGTTGATCTACTCTTTTGGGTATATTTTAATATCTTCCATTGCAGAAATGATTATTGCCCTTGCAGGTACATTGCTTACAGGCTACATTATTAATGAACTTGCTCCGGGCTTCAAAGGTAAAAAAGACCTGAATGCCAGCATGAAGCTGGTAATGTTCTCATTTACGGCTTATTATGTTTCTTATTCATTGGCCGGGCTTATTCAACCTATGCAGGTATTGCAGCTGGGGGCATTTTATTCCATCTACCTTTACTGGTTTGGGTGTGAAGCATTGCTTTTTATCCCTTCTGAGCAAAAAACCGGGTTTGTTGCATTGTCAGGCCTGCTCATGATTGTAGTTTTTTCATTACTGAACATCCTTTCCGTATTAGTGTTCTCTGATATAATGTTGCATACAATATCATACATGTAGGATTCGGTTTAGCGATTGATAAATTTGTGCCAGATTGATAAAAGATACACCAATGGAAAAGAAGAAAAACATCCTGATAAAGAATAAACGTGCCACTTTTGATTATGAGATAATAGACAGTTACCAGTCAGGTATTGTTCTTACCGGTACTGAAATAAAGTCAGTCAGGATGGCCAAAGTCAGTCTGGTTGATACATTCTGTTATTTTGCGGACAATGAATTATGGGTTAAAAACATGCATATTGCCGAATATGCCTGGGGTAGCTATAATAACCACGATCCACAACGCGACAGAAAGCTGTTGCTCAACAGAAAGGAACTAAACAAACTTGAGAGAAACTCGAAGGTAAAAGGCAATACCATTATTGTAACCCGGATGTATATTAACGACAGAGGCCTGGCAAAAGTAATGGTAGCCCTTGCCAAAGGAAAGCGCCAGTATGATAAGCGACAGGATTTAAAACAAAAAGATGCTAAACGAGAAATGGACCGGGCAATGAAAATTTAGTTTCTGTTTTCAGTAGCTAACTACCAGTTATTTAGTAAATAAGGAAAGTTTTAGATGATTTTTTTGAAAAATGTTTCCTTAAAAATTTGGAAATTAAGATATTTATATCCTATATTTGCACCATCTCAATTGCCAACCTTTAATCTGGAGCAATTGATTTATAAAGAATGAGGGTAGAGAACAGGCTCAACGATCCTCTGGCAACCTCTCCAATGGAAAAGGTGCTAATTCCTGACCATAAGTGGTAAATATAAATTAATTGACAAATGAAAAATCAGGAACAAATCACTTCATTTCAACTTTTGCCCGGCACTGGCAAACCTATTTTCTTTAACCACGGATTCCTTTCCCGTTTTCGCATGATGCATTACTATTGCACATGCCTTATGTGTTGCTGATTTCCACACTTCCCCTTTTCTTATACTGTAAGAATCATTATTGATTTCCTGCATAGGATCAATGGATGATACCATCAAAAACTGAGTATTTATTAATCACT
>JBEPYD010000565.1:0-2934 GCA_041641575.1 Bacteroidales bacterium | reverse complement strand
CTGATTTCACCGACAGTGGTATTCCCGTGTATTATTTCACGGGCAATCATGATGTTTGGGTATTTGACTACCTTCCTGCGGAGCTTGGCGTGCAGGTATTTCGTAATCCGTTGGATGTGGAGATAAATGGAAAATTGTTTCATCTTGGCCACGGCGACGGCCTGGGGCCGGGCGACCGAAGCTACAAGATACTACGCGCCATTTTTCATAATAAGTTTTTGCAGTTTATGTTTTCCAGATTGCATCCTAACTTTTCTGTAAGCCTCGGACACATGTGGAGTAGGAAAAGTCGTTTGTCAAAAGGGGTTTTTATTCCCTTTATGGGGGAAGATAAGGAGCATTTGATAGGTTACACACGCCAAAAATTGCTACAAAAGCATTACGATTACCTTATTTTTGGTCATCGTCACGTACCCATGCAGATAGATTTTGACAACAAGAGCCGAATGCTTTGCTTAGGCGATTGGATTATAAACCATACCTATGCAAAGTTTGACGGTGAGCACCTCGAATTATTGCCCTTTACTGATGAGGATAACATCCTGCGAAAGGAGTTGCCGGTGATATCGTCATCATAAGATAGCAGGCCTAAACCATCCCGGTTTTTTGCAAACATTCGTTGATGCGGATCCAGGTGCGGCTGATGTCGTTATCAAGCCCAACAGAAAAACGTACCAGGCCCTCGCTAAGACCCATCTCTCTTTGAATTTCTTCAGGAATCTCAGAAGAGGTGCTTTTTCCGGAATTGCTGAAAAGCGTTTTGAAGTATCCCAGGCTCACCGCCAGGTATCCCACATCTGAATCCTGCATATACTGCATAAATTCGGCAGCTTTTTCTGCCGTATGGCAGTCAATGGCAATCATACCCCCAAAGCCGAATTCTGCATTCATAATTTCTTTCATCAATTCATGATGCGGGTGGCTGGGCAATCCCGGGTAAACCACCTTAACATTGGCCTCTTCGAATTTTTTAGCCAAAAAGATGGCATTATGGCTGTGCTGCTTCATTCTGATATGCAGTGTGTTTAGGTTTTTGAGTATGCTGCTGGCACGTATGGGATCAAGCACCGGGCCTAAAAGCATTGCTGTGCCTGTATTTACATCAGAGAGGGAATTAACAAATTCATGCGTGCCACAAATAGCTCCTGCAACACAGTCATTTTTACCATTTATGAATTTGGTCATGCTGTAGACTACAATATGTGCCCCAAGTTGAGCAGGGGTAATCATCATGGGGCTGAAGGTGTTATCAACCATCAGCTTTATTTTTGCTTCGTTGGCTATGGTTGCCAGTTTAGGAATATCTGAAATGGCCAGCAATGGATTGGTCACCGACTCGGTGTAGATGATTTTAGTGTTAGGTTTAATGGCATCTTTTACCGATTGAAGATCTGAAATATCAACAAAACTCACTTCTATGTTGAATTTAGGCAGATAATTTTTTAAAAATGCCCATGTGCCGCCATACGTGGTAATGCTGGTGATAATATGGTCGCCGGAATTGCATACCTGTAAAATGGCACAGGTAATGGCCGCCATACCTGAAGCAGTAATCCACGCTGATTCAGTGCCTTCCATGGCAGCAATGGCATCTGCAAGACATTTGTTGCTTGGGTTCCAGTGTCTGGAGTATAAAAAACAACCTTCCAGTTCTCCATGGAAAGTATCTACCATCTTTTGCTGGTCCATGAATGTAAAGGTAGATGAATCGGTAATGCTGGGGTTAACACCGCCATGCTCTCCAAATTGACGTAAATCCTGAATTTTATTTGCGGGTTTGTATGTCATAATCTGCTTATTTAAATATTTTTTAATGTTATCAATATTACACAAAACTGTTTAAAGGATTATATAGCTAAAGGGAGTTATAAAACAGTTTTGAAGATAAATTCCGGTGTTTAATTTTACCTTTGTTTCACAAAAAAATATTAAAGGCTGATGAAGATCCCAGTTTTTGAAGATGTGGAGCAAGCACGTAGTCGGATAAAAAAATATGTTCACAGAACTCCTGTACTTACCTCTGAAAGTTTAAATGGCTTATTGGGAGGAGAATTCTTTTTCAAATGCGAAAATTTCCAAAGGGTGGGAGCTTTTAAATTCAGAGGAGCTTCAAATGCTGTATTGTCCCTTACAGATGAAGAAGCCAGCCACGGGGTGGCAACGCATTCTTCTGGAAATCATGCCGCGGCTTTGGCTCTGGCGGCGAGGAACCGGGGTATAAAATCGATGATAGTTATGCCGGAAAATGCACCTGAAATTAAAAAAGCGGCTGTGGCAGGTTACGGGGCTGAAATCATCTTCTGCAAACCTACACTTCAGGCGCGTGAAACTACACTAAAAAAAGTGGTGGATAGAACCGGAGCTACCTTTATTCACCCATATAATAATTTTAATGTCATTACCGGCCAGGGTACGGCCGCTCTTGAGTTGCTTGAAGAAATTCCGGATTTAGATATCATCATAACGCCGGTGGGAGGAGGAGGCCTGCTTAGTGGCACTGCTATAGCTGCAAAAGCGTTGAAAAAAGGAATACAAGTTTTTGCCGGTGAACCGAAAGGGGCTGATGATGCTTATCACTCGCTGAAGTCAGGAAAGATAGTTCCTTCTAACAATCCTAAAACCATTGCGGATGGCCTGCTCACTTCTTTGGGAACCATGACTTATGCTGTTATTTCCGAACACGTAGATGAAATCATCACGGTTTCAGAAAATAATATTATTGCCGCCATGCGCATGATTTGGGAGCGAATGAAAATTGTGGTTGAACCATCGGCAGCAGTTCCTCTGGCAGCAGTAAAAGAAAAACCGGAACTTTTTGCTGGAAAAAGGGCCGGTATTATTTTATCAGGTGGTAATGTAGATTTGGGAAAATTGCCTTTTTGAATAAAAGTTGCATTTTATTAATTTATTTGGCTATGTTCTATTATACGTATT